>JALYIG010000355.1 GCA_030775885.1 Acidobacteriota bacterium
GTGATGACCGATACGGCACTCGTTAGCGATAATACCTACCAAGTCCGAGCGTATACCGCTGTTGGCACCTGACTTGATGCCGAGCAGAAGCAGCTTGCGAATCTGTGGGTCGTCGAGCGAGCCCTGGACGGTCTCCGGCGTAACGCGATTGTAAGTGACCTGCACGATCTCGGAGTTGGGGGTCTGGACGATGCCCGTGATGTCGGCGATGGGTCCGCCGGGGTGATCGATGACGACGGTCGGGGTAGGCCTGGGCTGGTGCGCGAGTTGATAGCGGAAGGTGAAGTTGCCCGCCAGGAAGCCTACACCGACCAGCAGCGTGATCAGGGCAGGAGCGGACTGCACGTGGCCGAGCCATCCGTAGAGATTGCTGCGCAGCCGGGTGAGGAATCCGTGGGGCGGAATGGTATCGAGCTCTTCATCAAGACGCATGCGCGACTGCGCGAGCAGGTTCGGGGAAGGCTCCATCATTGGACGGTAGGCGAGCGCTTCGTGCATGGCGAGCATGGCTTTGAGCTCGCGGTTGCAGTCTTCACACTCTGCCAGATGCTGTTCCAGCGAGGCCATTCGTTCGTCGGGCAACTCGCCATAGGTAACGAGGACGATATCCTGCTGCGCTTTTTCGCACTTCATTGCTCTACCTCAACCAGCCTCAAAGGGTTCGATCTTCAACCTACTGCGATTCGGGTCTATGAGTATCTGCCCGTTAGCGATGCTTGCTCTACTGCCGGCACGGATTAATTCGTGTCCTGAAAACAAGAAAATTAGCTTCTGCCCACTCTGAGTTCCGCAAGATTTGCGCGCAGTTTGCGTGTGGCCCTGAAAAGCGTGTTCTTGGCGGTTTCTTCGGTGGTGCTTAACATCTCTCCGATGGTGCGGAGTTTTAAACCCTGGTAATGCTTCAACTCGAAGACGGTACGTTCGCGCGGGGTGAGCTTGGAGAGCGCGTCGCTGATGCTTTCGCCCATGCGTTTGCGATCGAGTTCGCGGGCGGGATTCGCCATGGAGCGGGTGTCGGAGATGTTGGCCATCAGGTCCAACTCATCTCCGCGGGAGTCGAGTACGGTGGCCGGATCTTCGCGGCGGCTTTTGCGGCGGCGCAGATGATCCAGGCAGAGGTTGGTGACGATCCGGTAGAGCCAGGTGTAGAAGGAGCACTCAAACCGGAAGTTGCCGAGGTGACGATAAGCCTTAAGGAAGGCCTCCTGGTGGACATCCTGGGCGTCCTGCTCATTGCCGAGCATATGAAGCGCGAGGCGCAGGACGGACTGGTCGTAGCGTCGGACGAGCGAGTCGAAGGAGGCGCGTTCGCCGCGCTGGGCCTCGCGGATGAGCTCGTCATCCTCGGTGCGCTGCAGGGCGCGTGCTTCCAGTTGCGCCTGCGTGAGTTTCCCGCCGGTCCGGTCAGTTCTGGTAACGGGTTGCGCCGTGGCCTTAGGCATCGCTGGGGACGATTCTACCGTTCCGAGCGTACTTGCGCCCACCGTCCCTGATCCTACCAAGGCAGCGGCGTTGAGGAGGGCGGATTGCTGCAGGGCCGGCGTAAAGGCTCCCGCAGCTTTCCTGCGGGCGTTGCCGGCTACTGCGGAGAGGACAGGGGCAAGTTCGCCGCCGGTCTCCAGTCTCAAAGCATCTGCATTCATAATTTCCGACTCCGGAGTCAGGAAATGGTTCTGTGGAATAGACCCGGTGGGCGGGAAAAGGTGAGCATGGAATGCAGGGGTTAGAGGTTAGGGGACGAGACGAAACCGCCATCGGGATGAAGGGGGCGGCCAATCTCCAATCCCAACTCCCTGACCCCTAATCCCATCCTTTAGACTGGTGTCATGCCTCCGATCCCTTCCTTGCCTGGCCTTTTTCCGCCGTCTAGTACTTCTTGTGCCTCTTCCGGCTCATGGATTTCTGCCCATTGCGATGGGGGTGCCCGGGGAAATCCGGGGCCTGCAGGCTTTGGGGCGCTGATCCAGGACGCCGACGGGCGGGTGCTGGCGGAGTTGTCGGAGTTTTTGGGTATCCAGACGAACAACTTTGCGGAGTACTCGGGTCTGCTTGCGTCCTTGGACTACGCTTTGGGGCACGGACATGGGCGGCTGCGTGTGGTTTCCGACTCGGAACTGATGGTGAAACAGATCCAGGGCAAGTACCAGGTTAAGAGTGCGGGGCTGCGGCCGCTGTTTGAGCAGGCGAAGAAAAAGATCGCACAACTGGAGGATTTTGAGATTGTGCATGCTTTGCGTCACAAGAACAAGGATGCAGATCGTCTGGCGAATGAGGCTATGGACCGGGGTATGAGACGGGAATAAAAGGAGTTAATCACCCATTAGTAACCATTTGGTTAGATGTTCGTTTCCCCTTGGTTATTGCTCATTTCATTGGCTTAAAACGATTTTCTGGATTAGAATTGGGCTTCATGTAACACTAAAGTAATAGGCCGCCGACTCCCCCGGAGGACAGATTCAATGGCTTCGTTGTCGATCCCGCTGCCGAGAAAAATCCCCGATGACCAGTTCATTGGCGACTTAATGAATTTGTTTGAGCGCCGCAAGATGAAGTGCGGAGATGAGTCGAGTCTTGAGAGTTTTGCGTCGCGATTGGAGTCGAACGACGCGTTGAAGAGTGACCTTTTCACGCTCTGCACGGCGATCAGCCATATGTCAGCACAGGACCTGACCGGAGAAGAGCTGCTGGTGCTGGTGGCGAAGGCTCTGTGCGGGCCGGGAGTTGGGAAAGCGGCCGCTCCTCCCGAGATTCCGGCGAGCATGCGGCGGGCATTTCTGGAAGGTTACGAGGCGTGGGGGGCTCGCGCGGCGTTTGCGATCGAACAGCCTTTGGTGTGGCCTCCACCCCGAGAGGCCGAGATACGCGAGGAGGCCGAGGTTGGTGAGCCGACGGATCCCGCGGAGGGAAGCAGGACGATTCAAGAGGCGCTGGAGATTGCGCGGGAGCGATCTCCGAACGGGATGCTGCCGCGGGCCAATGCCCCCGTGCCAAATATCGAGCACCTCACCATCCACGAGCTGAAGAGGCTGCGAGAGGACATTGAGCATCGGGTGAGCCGGATCGAGCCACAAGTCCAGGGGTTGGGCGATGCTGCGGGCAGGGTAGAGGCGGCGGACGGTGAGCAAGGTTGGCGGAGAGCAGTGTCGCTGCTCGAATCAGGAACTCGCACGGCTTATCCGGCCCAGGCAGGTGGGAGCAAGTTCGAGGCTGCTGCGGTTTCTGTCGCCGCGGTTAGGGTTGAGCCGGAAGCGAGCCTGAGCCAGATTGAGCAGGAGACTGGTCTGCAAGGGACCGAGTCGCCAACGGGGCCCTTGGAGTTTCTTGTGGGGTATTCGCACGGAGCCAGTCTAAGTGGCACGCCGTCCAAGGTGCTGAGCTTGCTGCCGCTGGCCGGTCTCTTGCTGATTGCCTCAGCATGGGGCGGAATTTATGTCTACCGCATGGTGCATGCGAAGAGCAGCCAGAGTTTTTCGAACGTGAAACCGAAAGCCGCGCCTGGTGTGAACCCTGCGCCGAGTGCGCCTGTTTCTGCGGCTCCGGCGATGGGTGGCGGGGTGCGGAAGTTTCAGCCAGCGGATCGCGGGACGGGAGAGGTTGGGAGCGCTAAAGGGTCGAAGGGACAAGTGGCGGCGGAGGCAGCGGCCGAGTTGGCGGTTTCGCTGACCCGGGAGCAGACGCGGGACGCGGATCAGCCGCCGGCGGGGAATGCAATTCAAGGCATTTTGCCGGTGCATGTGCGTTCGGCAGGCGCCGGGTCATCCACAACGATTATCGGTTACGCGACGAAGCCGGGGCATATGGAACAGCCGATCGGGGTCAGCGGCACGGTGATGGTTGAGGTGTTGATTTCGAAACAAGGAACCGTAACCGATGCGCGGGTCGTGAGCGGGCCGCCGGAATTGGGGCCTGCGGCGGTTCAGACGGTGCAGCGATGGCGTTTCAAGCCAACCGTGGTGGACGGAGTTCCGACCGAAGTGACGACGACGCTCGGGGTTTACTTCAAGGGCGAATAGGGTGTGACCACCGAGGGCCTTCTTCAATGGGCGGTTGGCTGCGTGGCTTGCGGCAAGAGGGCTACCGTGGCTTTAGGGTTGATGAGATGGATGCGGCCATTGGCGCTGGGGTCGGCGCCTTTTTCCATGAGGGCGATGGTCTGCGCTGGGGTGAGGGATGGATCGAGCGCGATCAGCTTGGCGGCGAGATTGACGACGTTGGGAGAGGCCATCGAAGTGCCGGAGAATTTGATCCGAGTGCCGCCGGGGATGACGCTCTCGACCTGAAAGCCATCCGCGTGCAGCTTGACGGTGTCGCCGTAACTGGTGAATGAGGTCTCTTCGCCAGCCTGGTCCACAGCTCCGACGGTAACCAGGTTGGGCAGATGCAGTGAGGCGGGAACGTCGCCGAGGAAGCCGGCGTTGCTGTCGGAGTTTCCTGCGGCGCAGATGAAGAGGGTGTTGGGCGCACGCTGGATTGCACCTTCGACTGCCTGCTTCCAGATGGCGTAGATCTGCGCGGCGAACTGTTTGCGGACAGCTGGGTCTTTCTCGGCGCTGGTCTTGGTGAGCCACTCCTCGATCTCGCTGACGCTGTCGGCCCAGCTCATGTTGACGACGCGGACGTTGTTTTCGCGGAAGTAGTCGCCGAGCTGGGCGAAGCCGGCCTTGAAGCGGTCAGCCCATTCGACGGTGGGAGCGAAGGGAATCTCGGGCAGAGAGTCGTAGAACTGCGCGACAACCAGGCGGGCCGCAGGGTTGCCGCGTACTGCGATGCCGGCCACGTGGGTGCCGTGCATGTATTGGCCGAGGAACTCCTCTTTTTTCAGGAAGGGGCCGAGCTGATCGGGCGGGGTGGAAGAAAGGAACTTACGAGCGTCTTCCGCGGCGGGCGAGTCGATGCTGGCCTGGAGATCATTGATGCCCTGGCTCAGGGTGATCACCTGAGGGTAGATGGCTTTCTGCTCCGGCTCCAGGGGCTGCAGGTCGCCGTTGTAAATTTTGCCCTGCATGTCGAAGGCGAGGCCGTGCGGGCTATGGACTCCCGGCTTGGAATCGGTGAAGAGCTGTTGCGGGAAGAGCGAGGTGTCAACTCCTGAGTCCCAGATGCCGATGCGTACGGCGGTAAGTTTTTGGGCGGTGGTGAGCGTGACTTCGCGGGCGGGCCAGATGTCGGGCTTCTGGATGTTGTGGGCCTGGATGTAGGGAGTGAGAACGGCGAGAATCTGCGGCTGCAGGGGCTGCAGGACTTTTTGATACTCCTTATCGTTGATGAGCCCGACTGCGGTGTCGAAGTCGATGGTTCCGGACTTGAGGGCGGCGCGATCGGCGCCGGCCTTCAATGCGCTTACGAGGAAGTCGGTGGAGAGCATTTGATAGCTGCCCTTCATGCCCTTGATGCGATCCTGCACGACGGTCCAGGGAAGGGCGTTGACTTCTGACGCGAAGCTCTTGCTGAAGGCCTGTTGAAACGCTGGGCCAGCGGTGGCGCCGCTCTCCGACCACGCCTGTACGATGGCTCGCGAGGTGAGTCCGGACATTGCTTTGGCGTCGGGCTTCTCGGCGAGATCGCGCAGAGTGGCGAGAGTGGCAGTCGCTCCCTGACCGTCGTTGGCGAGCATCTGGAGGTCGAGGCGGGCTCCGAGAAACTTGCGCAACGTGGCATTGTCCTGGATGTCGTAGCCTGCGAGGACGGATTCGACGTCGGCGCTGACTTTGCGGGTGAAGGCGTCAAAAGTGGCGTCGTCGGCGAGGAGGAGCGCGCTAGCTGTGCCCGGAATCGGATAGCTGAAGCGTGGGAGATCGGCGTCGCTGGAGACTTTTTTCTTTGCGACCGTGGCTTGCGCCCACGCGGCAGGTGAACCTGCTGCGACGAGACATGCCGCGAGGGCGAGTGAGACTGCGAGACGGTGAAAATTTGATAGGAGTTTCACGAAAAGCCTCCACACGAGGACGAAGTTGACTCACCGGGCACGACGTGAGTTGGATCAGTCGTAGGTGACGCGGCGCTCGCCTCGGGCGATGCGGCCGATGATGCAGTGGCGCTCGTTGGCGCGGTTCAGGATGGCCTTGGCTTTCTTGACCTGCTCGGCGGGGACGACGACGATGAGGCCGATGCCCATGTTGAAGGTGCGGAGCATTTCGTCCTGCTCGACGTTGCCTAGTTGTTGCAGGTGTTCGAAAAGCGGCGGAACGGTCCAGCTTGCGAGGTCGACAACTGCGCCGGTGCCGCGGGGGAGGATGCGCGGCAGATTTTCAGTGATGCCGCCGCCGGTGATGTGGGCCATGCCGCGAACCAGTCCTGCTTCCGGGCCTCCAGCGGTGAGCTTCTTGATGACCGAGAGGTAGCTGCGGTGGGTGCGCATGAGGGCCGCGCCCGTCTTGTCCTTGAGCTCGTTGATGTACTGATCGGGGCCGTACTGCGCGACTTCAAAGAGCAGCTTGCGGGCGAGCGAATAGCCGTTGGTGTGCAGGCCGTTGGAGGGCAGGCCGATGAGGACGTCGCCAATCTGGATGTGCTCTCCGGTGATCACGTCGGGGCGGTTGACGCAGCCGATGATGGTGCCTGCGAGCTCATATTCGCCGTCGGCGTAAAAGCCGGGCATCTGCGCCGTTTCGCCTCCGATGAGGGCGCAACCGTTGGCGCGGCAGGCTTCGGAGAGGCCGCGGACTACGGTCTCGACGGTGCCAGAGTCCTGCTCACGCAGCTTGCCGGTGGCGAGGTAGTCGAGGAAGAAGAGCGGCGTGGCGCCCTGGACTGCGATGTCGTTGACGCAGTGGTTGACGAGGTCTGCACCGACGGTGTGATGGATGCCGAGTTCGAAGGCGACTTTGAGTTTGGTGCCTACTCCGTCTGCGGATGAGACGAGTACAGGCTGCGGAAATTTCTCGAGGTCAAGCGCGAACAGGCCTCCGAATCCGCCGATTTCGGAGAGGACGTGTTTGTTGAATGTCTTGCGCGCGAGCATCTTGATGCGCTGCTTGGCGCGATCTCCGGAGGAGATATCGACGCCAGCGCTGGAGTAAGTGTGAGACGCGCGCGCGGGCTTGGCAACGGGGGTGGGAGCCAGCTGCGCATCTACGGTTGGCTTCGCACCTACGGTTGGCTGCGCGTCTGCGACCGGCGTTTCGGGGTCGGGCGGGGCAGACGGATTGGAAGACGTTTCAGGCACTTGGTTCTCGTTGGTTGCCACAGGCCCGCTCGAGACGCGGTGCGCGCCTCTCAAATCTGTGCGGAGCACCCAGTCTATCAGCCGAATGTGAGGATAACGTTTCTCGGGCTGTCCGTCAGCGTTTGCGGGCTCTAACCCGCCCTGGATAGCTGGGAAGGGGCACCCGCTTCATTACAGGGCAGGCGCTTCGGTGGCCATCGTAGCAGCGGGATTTTTCTCGCACCTCTTATACTCGGAGGATGCAATCGAAAACGAAGGAAGAGAAGTCGGCGGCGCAGTCGTTGGACCTGGAGCGACGGGCTGAGGGTTTTTTCCCTGGCGGAGTGAACTCGCCGGTGCGGGCGTTTCAGGCGGTGGGCGGACATCCTCCTTTTGTGGCGCGGGCCGAGGGCGCGTATCTGTTCGACGCGGACGGCAACCGCTATGTGGACCTGTTCGGCTCGTGGGGGCCGATGATCTTGGGACATGCTTTTCCGCCGGTGGTGGAAGCGATTCGCGAGGCGGCCGGGCGAGGTGCGAGCTTTGGCGCGTCGCACGCCGGCGAGGCGAACCTGGCGGAGTTGGTGCGGCGTTGTTTTCCTTCGGTAGAAAAAATGCGGTTTGTGAGTTCGGGAACCGAGGCGTGCATGTCGGCGATACGGCTGGCGCGCGGATTTACGGGACGCAACTTCATCATCAAGTTCGAGGGCTGCTATCACGGGCATGCGGACGCACTGCTGGTGAAGGCAGGATCTGGTGTGGCGACGCTGGGGATTCCAGGATCGGCGGGCGTTCCAGCAGAGACGGTGCAGCACACTCTGGCGCTTCCTTATAACGATCTGGCCGCGGTGGAAAAAGCTTTTGCAGCCCGGCCCGGGCAGATTGCGTGCATCATCGTGGAGCCGGTGGTAGGGAACGCGGGAACGATTTTACCGGCGCCGGGATATCTGCAAGGGCTGCGGAAGCTGGCGACCAAGCATGGCGCGCTGCTGATTGTGGACGAGGTGATGACTGGATTCCGGCTGTCGCTGGGCGGGGCGCAACAGGTTTACGGGATTACCCCGGACCTGACGACGATGGGCAAGATTCTAGGTGGCGGCCTGCCGTGCGGTGCATTCGGCGGACGGGCGGAGGTGATGGGCTTCCTGGCGCCGCTAGGCCCGGTGTATCAGGCGGGAACGCTGAGCGGGAATCCCCTGGCGATGGCGGCGGGGATTGCGACGATTGAACACCTGATCGAGCATGAGGACGCGGTCTACTCGCACCTCGAGACAGTGACGCGTGCCATTGCCGACGGTGTGGCCGGGTTAGCGCGCGACGCGGGCGTTGAGGTGACGACCAACCGGGTTGGATCGATGTTTACGTGGTTCTTTACCGGCGAGATGGTGACGGACTATGCGTCGGCTGCGACGTCGGACACGAAGGCGTTTGGGCGTTTCCATCGGAAGATGCTGGATGCCGGTGTATGGCTGCCGCCGAGCCAGTTTGAAGCTGCGTTTGTGAGCGTGGCTCACGGGCCGGCGGAGGTTGAGAAGGTGATGCAGGCGGCCCGGCAGGCGCTGGCGGGCTAGTGCGGTGAGTCGAGTGCAACCCGAACGTTGCCGTGGCGGCACAAAAGGCGGGGGTTTTTTGCCCGCGGCTCAGAATGACAGGTCAAAATCAGGGTGCTGAGGGGCTGGGTGCGGGCTCGTGCTTCGGCTCCATCCATAGGCGGCCTACGGCGATGAGCACCGCGAGCAGGATGGCGCAGAGGCCGAAGACATGGCGAACGCCGATGCGATTCGCGACTAGACCGGAGAGGATAAGTCCGGAAATTTGCGCGGTGAAGATGAGGCTCATGAAGGTTGAGCCGACGCGGCCCATCAGTGCGGGCGGCGTCTCCTGCTGCATCATGGTAGTGGCTGGGACGATGATGGCGGCGACCGCGAATCCGATGATGAGATTGGCTGCGATCGTGCTCCAGACATGGACGAGCAGCGTAAGCAGGCACAGGGCGACTGCGATTCCCGCGAGTCCCGAGTAGACCAGGATGGCGTTGCGGATTTTCTTGGCTACGACGGTGAGTGCGTTGATGCCAACGAACATGCCAATGCCGATCATCGCAGAGGCGACGCCGAAGGTGCGGGTGCTGGCGTGGAGCGAGTCGCGCACATAGATGGCGATGAGCGGACCGAAGCATCCGATGACGAACATGCCCGAGGCCATGGCCAGCATGACGAAGAGTATGCCGGCGTGATGCAGGATGAAGTTGATGCCGACGCGCATGTCGGCAAGGACGCGAGTTATTCCCTGGGGCGCGGGTGCGTTGGGCGTCTTATCGAGCGTGGCCGCGGCCTGGGGTCGGGAGAGGGCGAGCGAGGCGATCAGGCATCCCGAAGCGACGAAGCTGGCTGAGTCTGCGATGTAGCAGCTCTTTGCGCCAAAGGTGGCTACCAGCAGAGCTGCGATGGCAGGACCGATGATCCGCATACCGAACATGACCTGCTGCATCAGAGCATTGGCCGAGCGGAGTCCGTGCAGCGGGACTACGGTGCGCAGCGTGACTCCCTGCGCGGGGCCGAAGAAGCTGGAGACCACGCTGATGGACGCGAGGACGAGATAGAAGCTGAAGATGTCGTGGCAGGTGATGAGCAGCAGGCAAAGGCAAGCGCGCGTGAAGTCGCTGGCGACGAGGGTGAGTTTAAGCGGCCAGCGATCGACGAAAACGCCGGCCAGCACGCCGAGGATCGCGATGGGCAGCATGTAGGAAATCTGCACGCCGGTGACCTGCTGGGGCGTGGCGCGCAGCTGGAATGTGAGGACTCCAATGACGGCGAAGAGCGCGAGAAAGTCGCCGAAGGTGGAGACGAGCGCGGCATACCAGAGCCTGCGCATGGTGGGAATGCGCAGGACGGCCGCCATCGAAAGCGGCTCGGGCATGGGCGGCGCGGTGGGCTGAGAGCTCATGGAGGTGTTGATAGGTATATCAGCCTCGCGGGAACGAGTGAATAGGCCGGTGATCGTCCCGTTGGGTTCTGCTCGATCTATTCCGGGTGCTATAAGCCGGAATTGGCAGGGAAGGGAGTTGCCGGTTTTGCATTGGGAAAGATGACGAGAGCGTCGTAGCCGATGATGGTGCGCAGGAGCGCGGTGGAGGCTCGATTGGCAATGTCGGCTACGAAGGGACGCAACGGGCGCAGATTGAAGACCGTGGTACCTTCGGACGCTGATTCGACGAAGGGCTGCAGCCACGGGTATGCGCTTCCATTGCTAGGGACGGGCTTATAGGCGAGGACCGTGGGATCGAGTGCGGCCCGGGTAGAACCGTGGCCGGCGATCATCATGAGGTGGAATGAGGTGCCACCGTCTATGGCGGCGAGTTCGCCGATGAGGGAGCCGAGGTCGAAGCCGCCCATCTGGCTAACACCGCGGAGGACATGCTCCTCGCCGTAGCGGAACAGGACGCGGGGGTTACGGCCTGCGAGCTTTTCGGTGTGGATGTAGCGCAGAAAGTTTTGGCGCTGCCAGGTTGCGCGAAGTTGGTTTGAGCCGAACGCATCGCCCGCGAGCCAGAGAGCGTTGATGCGCAGAGTGCGCTGCAGGCAGTCGATGATGGAGGTGCTGTCTGGGTCAGGCTGGGGCCACGCGGCGCGCAGCCGGTCAAAGAGAGCTGGATCGCCGCAGAAGGTCCAGATGAGGCCGGGATTCTTGGTTGCCATTGCCTTGTCCCAAGACTGTTCGGATGCGGCAAGGATCTCGCGGGCAATGTCTTTTGCGGCTCCGGGCGGCGCGAGGGTGGCGAGTTCGCGGAGCAGGGTACGGTCGTTGGCAACCTCATAGTCGGTGCCCCAGATTACAGGGTGAGGGTCTGTTGAGGTGGCACGCACTGTGGCAAGCAGGGCAGCGTCTTCCTGATTGCTGTAGAAGGCGACCGAGATGGGCGCGGCTCCGAAGACGGTGCTGAATTTCGACAGGCCGCCCTGGCTGAGGACCGTGTCCATGCGCTGTGCGGTGGGTGGGGAGATTTCAACGGAGAGGCGTTCGTACTCCGCTGCTTTGTAAAGGGCGGAGGTGGCTTGCGGTATCACGGCGAGCCCATGCTCCTCGCCTACTGCGGTGAACCTTGACTGCTTCGACTCTGCCAGGAGCCAGTCCCAGCCTGGGCCGGAGAAGACTTCGCCATCGCGGGTCAGGGGGAAGCGGTTGGCGGCGGCGAGGGTGCGAAGCTTGGAGTTGATGTCGGACGCTGCGGCGGCTGGAGCCTGGGCCCGAGCGGACGCGGAACTCACAGCGTGGGCTGCGGCAGTTGCAACCATCTGAAGCATCGTGCGTCGATTCATGGCCACTTCCCGCTGGCAAGGATGGGGACTAAAAACCGATACGTAACGGCCAACGAATAGTTCCCCAAGCGGAGGCTATGATTTTGCGGCGCGCTCAAGTTCTGCGATGTCGAGCTTCTTCATGCCCATCATCGCCTTCATTGCGTTGGGGTGCTTGAGCAGGTCGGGGAGATTGGCGGGCACGATCTGCCAGGAGAGGCCGAATTTATCCTTCAGCCAGCCGCATTGGACTTCACCTCCGCCGGCGGAGAGCTTGTCCCAATATTCGTCGATCTCCTGCTGGTTCTCGCAGCGAACCACGAAGGAGATGGCCTCGGTGAACTTGAACATGGGGCCGCCGTTGAGGGCGGTGAACGTCTGGCCGTCGAGTTCGAAGGCGATGGTGAGGGGCTTTCCCTTCGGACCATGGCGCGGATCGTCCGAGGACGTGTTGATCAGTTGTGTGAGGCGGCGCGAGTTCTTGAAGATGGAGAGATAGAAATCGACGGCTTCTTCAGCGTTCTGGTCGAACCAGAGAAACGGCGTGATGCGTGGGAAATTCGAGAGGGCGCTCATTGATATCTCCTGCTTTGGGGTGATGGTGGTGCGGGATTATCTGGCCTCGACGAGGGCGGCGAGTTGCTCGGTTGCGATGGGCCAGCCAGTATGGAAGCCCATGTTCTCGTGTGCTTCGCGGTCGGCGATAGACCAGTGGCGGACGCGAGCGGTGTAGTTGGTGCTGCCGCCGGCATCTTCGAAGGTGAGAATGACGGTCATGAATGGCTTGTCCGATAGCTCCCATGCGGAGGTGTAGGCGTTGGTGAAAACAATGCGCTCGTTCTCCACGATCTCGAGGTAGACACCGCGGTTGGGGTGGTCGGTGCCATCCGGGCTGCGCATGACGACCAAGGTCGAGCCGCCGGGGCGCACGTCAGTCTCGGCGTGGCTGGTGGTCCAGGGTGGAGGCGTGAACCACCGCTTAATCAGTTCGGGATCGGTCCAGGCCTGGAAGACCTTTTCGCGGGGCGCGCGGATGTTGCATTTGAGAATCAGGTCGCGGCCTTCAGTCAACGTAATGGCTTTGGTCTCGGTCATGGTTGGCTTGCTCCTCGATGTCTTGGGTGATTGGTTGGTGTTGGGGAACGGTGGTAAGCGCAGAGAATAGGACGCCAAGATAGAGACGGAGGTGTTCGAGGCTTTCCCGGATGATCTGCGGGCTTTGCTTCGCCTTGGCGAAGATGAAGGAGCCTTGCAGGACAGATTGGATCAAGTTGCCGACGCTCTCTGAGGTCCACTGCGCGTCTGGGGCATAGAGCCGCTTGGCGGCTTCGACGTCACGGGCCAGGGCGGTGACGTGCGAGGACAGCGCCTGTTCGCATGCGATGCGGATGGGTGGATGGGTGTCGTAGGTCTCCTGCACCAGGGTTCCGAGCAGGCAGGTGTAGTCGGGCAACTCGCCCGTGAGGATGGCGGCGCGGAAGTCGAGGTAGCCCAGGAGACGCGCGAGAGGGTCTGCAGGCTGGTGGTAGGGGGCCGAGGCAAAGAAGCCCTCGGTCATCTCTTTCCAGTGGGCTACTGCGGCGAGAGCGAGGTCGTCCTTGCTTTTGAAGTGATGGAAGAAGC
>JALYIG010000356.1 GCA_030775885.1 Acidobacteriota bacterium
CGCCGGAGCAGATCGGCTACATCAACGCGCATGGTTCGGGCACATGCATCAACGACAAAGTCGAAACCTGCGCGATTCGCGAGGTGTTTGGCGATCACGCGGACGACCTTGCAGTCAGCGGCACCAAGTCGCTGCACGGCCACGCACTCGGGGCCACGGGTGCGCTTGAGGCGATTTGCACTGTGCTTGCGCTGGAACGTGGCGTGCTGCCGCCCACAGTGAACTTTCTGGGGCCCGATCCCGAGTGCGAACTGGATGTTGTGCCGAACCACTCGCGGCTGGCGCAGGTGGAGTGCGCTCTGTCCAACTCGTTCGCGTTCGGAGGGCTCAATGCAGTGCTCGCGTTCCAGCGCGCATCGGTCATTTGATCTGCACGCTCATCGCCGGAGGGCGGGGGAGTGCCGGCAACTCAGCAAGCTCTGGGCTCATTCGGCGGGAACGAGCATGGCGGTCGCGGTGGTGCCGCGTACGGCGGGCCGTGGCACGAAGTAGAGAATGGCGGCGGCGGTGACGGAGCAGCTAACCATTAGCAGGATTCCGGCGACGTAGGATCCGGTGGCATCGGTGAGCCATCCGAGGGCGTAGGGGCCCGCGAAGCCACCGAGATTGCCCAGGGCGATGAAGCCGATGGCGGCTGCCGCCTCGCGCGGGGCTAGTAGCTGCGTCGGGATGGGCCAGAAGCACGGGTAGAACGAATACAAGCCGGCGATCGCGACAGTGAAGCAGGCGATGGAGAGCACTGGGCTGATGCCGGAGATCTGGCTGGCTGCGAGCCCGGACGCTCCGATCACCAGGGCAATTGCTGCGTGGCCTCTGCGCTCGCCTGTTTTATCCGAGTGCCAGCCCCAGGAAAGTGACGCGGGCACTGAGCACAGATAGGGAATCGAGGTGATCAGGCCGATTTGCCAGTTGGATAGGCCACCAAACTTCTGCACAATCTTGGGCAGCCAGAAGGTGAGGCTGTAGGTGGTGCAATTAATGAAAAAGTAGCAAGCAGCGAGCAGCAAGACCTTGCGTTGCCGCACGGTCTTAAGAAAGCTGGGTTGGTCCGGGCGAGAGCCGTGACTCTGATGTTCCAGTTCGAGCTCGCCTTCGATCCAATCTTTTTCGGACTGTGTGAGCCATTTGGCTTCGTGCGGCCAGTCCGACAGAACTACGAGGGCGAAGATGCCGATCAGCAAGGACGGCAGGCCTTCGAGGATGAGCATCCAGCGCCAGCCGGAGAGAAGCGGCCAGTGCATGTTCAGCAGCGCTCCCGAAACGATGCCGCCGAGGCACAGAGAAAAAGGTCCGGCGATCATGAAAGCGGCGATGGCCTTGCCTCGGTCCTCCTGCCGGCACCAGTGAGTGAGGTAGACGATGATGGCGGGAAACAGTCCGCCCTCGGCCATGCCGACGATGAAGCGGATGATGTTGAATTGCGTCGCGCTCTGGATGAGACCGGTGAGTGAAGCGAAGAGGCCCCAGGTGATCAGGATCGCGGCCAGCAGCCTGCGTACGCTCCAATACTGCGCGAGCATGGCTCCGGGAATCTCCATCAGAACGAAGCCGACGAAGAAAATTCCTGCGCCGAAGCCGAAGACCTGGTTGGAGAAATGCAGTTCTTTGGTCATCTCCAGACCGGCATAGCCGATATTGACGCGGTCGAGGAAGGCGATGAAGTAGACGGCAAACAGGAACGGCTGCAGGCGGGCGACGATCTTGCGTCGAGCGGTGACTGCAACTGGCAGGGCAGCGGTCATGGACGCTCCGATCAACTCCGAATCATCATTAAGTTCGGGCCCGATTCACAAGCACATCAAGACCGACGCAAGGATGAGGAGGACAGACGCAGGGTCCCATTCCAATGCGGTTCGACGAGCACATGGTATCTCATTCGAGGGACTAGTGCGCGGCGAGTTCTTCGGGGCTGGGTTCGGCTGCTTTGGCACCGGGGCGGGCTGGGCGTTTGGGCGGGAGGCGCATCAGGAACGGCAGAGGCGAGAGGCAGACGACCGCGATCGAGAGGATCAGGAACGCGTTCTTATAGCTGAGCATCGTGGCCTGCCGGACCATCATCTGGTAAGCCTCGGCCACGGCCGCCGGTGCAGCCTGGGCGGAGGACATTCCTCCACTAATGAATAGGCCCCTCATGCGGTCGGTAAAGATGTTGTACCGCGCGCTACCCTGCACCACGTTTGCCGCGAGCGCCGACTGGTGTACCTGCGCGCTGCGCGCGATGTAAGTGGTCAACAACGCGGTTCCGGCCGAGCCGCCAAGGTTGCGGGCAAAGTTCGAAAGCGACGAAATCTGGTTCGTCTTAGTCGCAGGCACACCGACGTAATTCAGCGTGCTGATGGGAATGAAGATGAATGGCAGCGCGACCATCTGCAACATGCGCCACTCCGTGACGTGGGCAAAACTGGTGCCAAGGTCGAGCCGCGTTAGGTTGTAGATGCCGGCAGCAGTGATGATGTAGGCCAGGCAAACCATCAGCCGCGGATCCATCTTGCCGACGGTGCGGCCGGCGACGAACATCATCACCATCAACATAAAGCCAGCGGGCGAAAGCACCATGCCGGCGCGCTCCGCGGTGTAGCCGAGCAGGACTTGCAGATATTGCGGGATGAGCACGGTCGATCCGAAGAGCACCATGCCGAGGACGAGCTGAAGAAAAACCGCGGTGCCGAAGTTGCGGTTCTTAAGCAGCTTCAGGTCGACGATGGGGTCAGGGTGATTCCACTCCCAATACGCGAAGAAAACCAGCAGACACACGGCGAGCGCGGCGGTGGTGCGGATCATGGGATCGCCGAACCAGTCCTTCTCCTGACCCTTGTCGAGCGTGAACTCAAGGAAGCCGACGCCGAGCGCGACCAGGCCGAGCCCCATGAAGTCGACCTTGAGATGCTTGGAGGCTTCCTTGCGCGCCTTGAGGAACGGCGGGTCTTCGACCATGCGGTTGGAGAGGTAGAGCGAGAGCAGGCCGACCGGAAGGTTGATGAAGAAGATCCAGTGCCAGTTGAAATTGTCGGTGATCCAACCGCCGAGAGTGGGGCCGATCGCAGGCGCGACGACCACGGCCATGCCATAGAGAGCAAAGGCCTGGCCGCGCTTTTCGACGGGGAAGGTGTCGGCGAGGATAGCTTGCTCGCTGGTCGCGAGGCCGCCTCCGCCAAGGCCTTGCAGGACGCGCGCGGCGATCAGCATGGGCAGCGTTTGCGCGATTCCGCAGAGCAGCGAGCAGACGGTAAATATCGCCACGCAGGTCATGTAAAAGCGCTTGCGGCCGAAGCGGTTCGACAGCCAGCCGGAGATAGGCAGAACGATGGCGGAGGCGACCAGGTAGCTGGTGAGGACCCAGGTGGCTTCTTCCTGGCTGGCGCCGAGCGAGCCTGCCATGTGCGGCAGCGCGACGTTAGCGATGGAGGTATCAAGCACCTCCATAAAGGTCGCCAGCGTCACGGTGATGGCGACTGCCCAGGGATTATGGGAGGGCTTCCAATGAAGCTCGTCGAAGGTCAGGTCGGCCATGTCACGCTCGCTGTTGCTACGCGTGGACTGGCAGAGTAACCCATCCTACAATTCTATTGGCTTGAGCAGAATCTCCCAAATGCGGAAAGCGCTGCTGAAATGAAGGCAGGGACGAGCAGAGTGGTTAGCTCCGCCCGCCGTTTCCAATCTCGTCCGGGTATCCAGGCCGGAGCAGATTTCCCCATCGGGTACGGAGGGGCCAGTGGGGACGCCCAAGCGTCGAGACTGCTCTGAGGACAGGGAGGTGGACTAGTACGAAGTATTCCTTTAGGCGTTGGCGAGAGCAGTGCCGACGCCAGTGAATGCGTTCGTGATGGAGTTGGCGAGGCCCTTCATGGATGCGACTGTGCCGAGGCCGACCAGCGCGGCAACCAGAGCATATTCGATCAGATCCTGACCCGAATCCTCGGCAATCAACTTCTTCAATAGCTGCTTCATCATTCTTCCTCTTTCCCATGTCGCATGCTGCGGCACCCTTGAGCTGCGGTCCTTGGCGACTTCTAAGAAATAATGGATATCTGAGCTAAATCCAATACTCCCAAGGTGTTACCGGACGGATTTGTGACTGGAGTCACAACTCGCCCGGCCCACCCATTCATGGGATAAGAGGCCGAAGGGCAGCAGCCTATTCGCCTTCTACCGGGACAGCCAGCTCGTTTACGGCTGAGATTACAGCGGGCCGGGGCCGGGGTTGGCGGGGCGCGGGGAGGCGTTGGGTGACGTGGTTGGGACGGCGTTGGAGGAGGCCCCGGGCCGCATGCCGCGCTGGCCACCAGAGGAGAAGAGCGGGGCGAGGTTGAGCGACGCTGCGGAGTCGGGGTGGGCAGGGTCGAAGTCCTTGAAGTTGTCAACGATGAAGTTCGCGAGGTCGAGCTTGTTCTGCTTGATCCCCATGACGATGCACTTGGCGAACTCGTATCCGCCGTATGCGGTGGAGTGGGTGCCGTCGGCGAGGATAGCGGGCGCGTCGGGGCCGGCGGAGCTGTAGAAGGTCTGGCTCATCGCGTAGAGGTCGATGAGGGCGACATGCTCCTGCGCGGCGAGTTCGCGCACGGCCTGCGGATATCCGC
>JALYIG010000357.1 GCA_030775885.1 Acidobacteriota bacterium
ACATAGATCAGGCTGCCCGAATCGACCTTCACCCGCTCGCTCTTGAAAGACTCCAAGCGCCGCGCCGGTAACTCGCGCATAGCTTCCATCTCTTCGCCAAGCCGCTGCCGTCGCCCGGCGTTCAACCGCTCCAACATCGCTTGAAGGAACGACTTGTATGCATCAACGCTCAAGAAGTCCACGCTGCCGCGCAGCATGAACTCCTGCGCCACAGCCCGCTTGAAACGATGATGACGCTGCTCCACATCGCCGTTCTCGTTGCCATGCCCGGCCTGCGTCTTCTCGCTCTCCAGTCCATAGCAACGCATCAGGCCCTTGTAGCGATCCGTGAACTCAGCCGGGTCGCTCATGTTGTTCACCGCCGTTGAAAGCCGGTCGGTGCGATGGCGATGCGGCACCTTGCCCAACGCCCACAGCGCGTTCTGCAACCCTTCGCTCAGGCTCTCGAAACTCTCTGAAAAGCACACCGTCGCTGCCTCCCAGTTCGAGTACGTCAGCACGAAGTGATAGATCAGGTGCGGAAAACTCTGCCCCTGGATGGTCACGCCCAACTCTTCCATGTGCGTGAAGTCCGACGCTCCCAGCCGACCCGGAGGATGCAGTTGCGCGAAGAACACCTCCCGCGCCGGACCCTCGGTGGCACGCCACACCTTCACCCGGCGCTGCAACGTGCGCACCTGCCCGTCCTGAAAGCGGCCCGGATTCTGCCGCTGCAAGAACTCGAAGACCGTCTTCGCCTCAAGCCCGGAGTTGTCTTCAAACAACTTCTGCACATCGCCCCAGACATCCAGAAACGGATCTGGCCGGGTACGCCCGCGCACCGCCGCTGCAAACTCGCTTGGCAACCGGCCATGACGGCGATACTTCCGCGCTGTCTTGGCGTCCATCCCTGCTTTGGACGCCGCAATCTCCTGATTTTCTTCTGTCTTTATCAACGCAAACAACCTCCGAACCTGCCTGTCTGTGACCAATCCGCCTCCGCTCCGATGAACCGGAATACGCTTGGCCTATTGTCGTTGGGTCGGGAATTTTGTTTGTCGTCAGTCAGGAGTTGCTATTGTCGCCCGTCATTTGGGTCACCGCGAGCGATATGGCGACGACCGTTTCCATAGTCGCGAACAGCGCTAAGGTTCTTAGATTGCGGAGCAAGCCCGTCCTCACAATTGGACATTTCCTCGTTCCGAATGAGTCCCCTCGACAACTGTGGAGCAGTGCCCAGAGGCTGCAAAGATGGTAAAGGAACGGAGGAGCACTATCTTGGATTTTGTCTGAAAAGGCGCCTTTGGGGTAACAATGGGTCCGCCGGGTGTGTTTACCGGAATCCCGTTTGTCGGGAGGATCGACTTTGGCTAGTTCTCGGACGGCCGATCCGCCTGATCGACCACCACCGTCTCCACATCGCCCTTCTCGGGTTCCAGCTTCAACCCCATCTGCTCCTGGATCGCCGTGAAGAACGACGGCCCCGGCCCATCCGAACCGTCCCGCGACCACGACGCCTCGCAGTCATAGCTCCCCTCCAGACCTGTCTTGTCCTCCACCGGACGCCCGCCCAACTCAGGTTGATGGCTCAGCATCGTCACCACCAGCCAGAAGGGCCATCCCTTGGTGCGCAAGTGCAACGGCTGCTGTTTCGGGCCGCGGGCCTCTTCGGGCGTCGGAGGCACATAACCTGGAGGCGGAGGCGGAGGAGGCGGAGCCGCCGACCAAGCGAATCGAGGTCGCGAAGGATTAAAAATCGCAGGTGGCGACGAATCCTTCGCGCACTTCAGGCCGCCCTTCGACACTACCAGCGCGTACTCTGGCAACCGCTTCGTCTCAAAGCTCACCTTCAGGTGGAAGCGTTCAGCCAGCAGCGATTGCACCATCAATCGCATCTGTTCCTCCAGGTCGTCGCGAGAGAGTTTGCTCAGCGCCACAGCCTCCACATCACCCGGCTTGGCCTCGATCGTGAACTTCTCCGTTCCCATCCATCCCGGACCTCCGGAAAGCTCGTGATCGAACACAATGCCGAAGGCATAGGCGATCATCTCGTTCAATGTAGCTGTCTTCATCTCGAATCGGTCCGGCCGGACCGTGCGCACCGGATCTCCACGATTGACCCGGCCCACCGGTCCCGGTCCCTCGTCCGGCGAACTCCGCCGCACGCTGACCACCTCAAACGAAGGCAGTGGCCCGTTCACATGTAGAATTTGCGCGCGTATTGGAGGAGCGGCGACAAGGCCAGTTGCCAATATTGCAAGTCGTAATAGCTTAGGTTGCCAATCTAGTTTCCATGTAGGCATTAATATACCCTATGTAGTTTGCTACTTTTGGATGCTAGATGATAGTACCGGCGCAGGCAAGCAATTCAGTAATCCGAAATGCGTTTGGAATCTGCGCGAGGCGAGCCGATGGGTCAATTCTCGAACCTCCCGTAACGTCGGCTTATCGGTAGAGTGTCCCGTCTGACGGTCGCCGAGCCGAACCTACCGGAACCGCCGATTCATTTTAGTGCTCCTACAAGGTCGCGCCTATACACGACGTCATAGCACAACACTTCTCCGAATCGAAGGAGCCTATGAGCGTTAAAAGCTCGACTCTCTTCAGTTGACGAGCACGGGCACTTGAGTAGTGGTGGTGAATTGGCTCGTGCCGCTGCCGGTCGTTGCCGTAATCGTGAATGAGTATTGGCCTAGGGCCGTACCGGGGTCTATATTTCCGCTGCCACCACTGCCGCTGCTGATAGATCCACCGCAGGCACCGAGTCCGAGCGCGAGACAAAGTCCTAGCAGACAGTGCAAGGTTGCGCGGCGACGCTTTATGGCTGGAAGGAAAAGGACGAATAAGCCAGCCAGCACGATTTGGGATGGCTGGCCGATATGTGGTGCGCTCTGCTGTGCCACTTGGTGAGGCGCGGTCGTGGTGACGTTTACTGTCATACTTGCGCCCGTGCCACCGACGTTGACCTGCAAGCTGGAGCCGGACGTAGAGCCATTGGTGAGCGTGCAGCCTGTTTCTTTCGCAGCGGGGTCGGGCGTACATGTGACTGTCGCGGTTCCGCTGAAACCGCCGTTGGGTGTGATGCTCAGCGAGGCTGAGCCGCCTAGCCCAGGGCTCGCGACGACGATCCCTGCTCCCTTCGTGACCGTGATGGGACCAAGCACTGTGAGTGTATATGGTACAGGATAGGTCGCGGACGCGTAATGCGCGTCGCCGGAATAGGTCGCTGAAATAGAGTAAGTTCCGGGAGTTGAAAAGAGTGCTGGAATGCTTGCAGTCAGCGTCGGCGGTGAATTGACGTTGTTGTAGGTCGCTGTTCCAGAGACAGCGACGTTGTTGACGTAGATGGTGACGGTGCCAGTTGGGGCCGTTCCTGGAGCCACACCAAAGATGGTCGCTGTTGCGGTGGCGCTCTGACCAGCAACGACAGGGCCCCCTCCGACATTCAATACGCCCAGGCTTGAGAAAGTGGGTATCGCCTGGGTCACCGTAAACGCTGTCGCCGGGCTGGTGCTCGCGGCGTAATTTGCGTCACCCGAATACTGTACTGAGATGGTATGCCCACCCAGAGCAAGGAAGTTGGTCAATAGTGTGGCGTCAGCAGTGGCATAGTGGTAGACCCCATTGGCCAATCCCAAAAAGCCGGAGCTCTCATAAACACTTTGCGGACCGGACAGCGGCACCCCGTCTATATAAAACTGAAAAGTCCCCTTCGGCGCAACTCCATCGCTGGTCGTCACAATGCCCGCGACGAGTTGTTCCTGGTTGCCATATTGCACAGACTGACCCGAGATAGCGGCAGTCAACGTGGTTGATGCTTTGGCTATAGTGAACGAGGTCGTTGCCACACTTGTTCCGAAACTCGCGTCACCCTGATAGGTGGTGGTGACCGCATAGGTTCCAGGAGGCGGTGCGGGGATCTGGGCAAAGCCCTTAGCGTTGAGCTGCAGCACCGCGCCGTCTAGACTCGTGCCAGGTGCACTGAGCACAACCCTACCAGTCGGGCAGCTTTCCTTTCGGCTGGAACACAGACTTGACATGCCCGAAGATGGTGAAAGGCTGGCGTGGGTATCGCCAACGTCCATTCGGAGGTACTGATAGCCGGAGCCATAGGTTGCGCTGGAGGACGAGTAGCTGGTGGGGGTCCCGGCGATGGATGTGGTGATGAGATTGACAAAGACGGAACTGGTTTCTAGGGATACTGTAACGGCAACGGAGTTAGAGTAACTTCCGCCATAGTTGGAGTCCCCGCCGTAATGAGCGAGGACTTTGTAGCTGCCGCCCGGCAGCAGTGCTGTCGATGCTGCGACGGTACCTGAGGTGAGAGGGTAGGCCGCGATGCCGGGATTCCCGGGTGTGCCTGGAGCAACCATCAACGCAGCATCCCCGGTAGCTGTAGCGGGGGTGACACTGATGTTGAAAGAGACCGCCGCGCCATGTGCGATATTGATCGCCGCGCCTCCATTCATGGCGAGAGTCGTGGCCGAGGAGGCAAACGATACGCTCTGCCATGAGTTGACGAGGTTGGCCACGTCCACGGATCCGAGTCCGGTTGCGAGATCGAATCCCGTTGTAGTGCTATAGCCGGAAAGAACCCCGTATTTGTCTCCGGAAGTGCTAGTGGAGCACTTCGGAGTTCCGCTGAGGCATGGCATGGCAATGGTCGACCCGGCAGGAACATCGTGAAACGCCGATGGCTGCTGCGCGGCAAGTTTATAGAGAGTTAGTCCAGGAATGCCTTGCGGTGATCCGGTCTTTTGATTTACGAGTGCCATGATGCCAGCAAACTGCGGAGAGGAGATTGAGGTTCCGCCAAACCCTTGGAACGAGCCGAAATTGCAGGCTCCGCCACTGGGGTATATGTCGCTTTGGCAGACGAGATAGTAGCTGTTGAGAAATCCGTTGCTGGCGAAGAGCGAAACATCCGGCAGGTCACGTGCGTTGTCGTTGGGTGTACCCGTCTGCCACGTCGGCTTGAGCCAAGTGGAACTCTGACCTCCTCCACCACCCGTGCTGTTGAGCACCGACGCGAAAGTAGAGTTATTGCAGTTGGTCTCCGGATTGGCCGACCCGCCGGTGAAGGACTGCAGGATTGCGTTGGTGCAGGAATCGTTCCAAGTCGTTTCCGGGATGTAGCCTTTGGCTGACTGCTTGGTGACTGCGTTGTTAGTGGGATTCCAGTAGGTGGACCAGGCCTGATACTGATTGAAATCGGTTCCACCGACAGCAGCGTTGAAAGGCGTGGAAGCGATACCGTTTACCTGCAGTCCGGAGTGGGCTGGCGCGGCGGGATCGTCGCAACCGGCTGCACCGCTGTCCCCGCTGGATACGAAGACGCTAATCCCTTGAGCGGCAGCCTGCTCCCATAGCGAGCCGTAAAACTGAACTCCGGTGGCTCCCATGCTGGCTTCGCACGTGCCGTAGCTCTCGCTGAGCACCGGAGCGAGGTTGTTATCGACGATGTACAGCGCAGAGAGGTCAATACCATCAGTTGTGGCGGTAGAGGCGGAGACAACATAGTCGATAGTGGCTCCCGGGGCGACCGCCCCGGACCACTGCGTGTCAATGTCCGCCTCATCCTCGTCTGCGGTCTTCCCGGGATTGGGTCCGTTATAGGTCACGACTAATTTGGGCTGGGGCGCGTGAGTGCCGTCGAGCCCAAAGTAATTCCAAAGAGCAGGAGCATCCGCTGGATTGATGTCGCTTCTGCCAACGATGGCGATAATCTGCCCGGTGCCGTTGATGGGGGTTGGCGTCGCATTCCAGAGCGGCAAGAGATCGTAGATCGCCGCGAAATCGTAGGGGACGATGGCGTAGTCGCTGACTTGGTTGGTGCCACCGCCAAAAGTGTAAGCGGGCGATGCCCGTCTCCGGCTTGCCACGGAGTAACTTCCTAGCGGTACGTTTTGGGCCTGCTTCTGGAAGTTGTGCAGCGAATTGATACCGGCGACGACGGGGGCGAGCGCTGATGGAACGGTGGGCTCGGTAGCGTTCGCCCAGTGCTGTTGCCCGTTGACAATGTAACCGTGAATCGGCGTACCGAAGGCTTGTCTGACTGCTTGTGCATTGCCAGAGAATTCGATGAAGATGCGGCTCTTGCTGACCTGTGCGACCTGGAACCCGTTGGAACTGAGCCATTGGGTGACCGATTCTATGTCGGATGGGGCAGGCCCAAAGCGTTCACCAAACTGCTGCGGAGTTAGCCATCGGTGGTAATTGGGGGAGTGGATGTCCTGCTGGTCTTCAATGAGGCGCGAGAGTGCTGCTTCCTGTTCGGTGCTGCGATTGAGGACCAGCAGCATCCGGCCCAGCGGCAAGTCTGCGGGAGCCTCTCCTTGATCGAACTCGGGGCGGGCAAGGGGGTGAACGTTCCCGCGCAGGGTCATGCGAGCGACTTCATCGACGGACTGGGTGACCAAGCGCGGTGCGGATGGAATTGCAACTGTCTGCTGGGCCGACAGAAACATGCTGATGCTGAACGGTACAATATACAATAATGACCGACGACACATTGATCCACCTACGGCTTGATTTTGCGTGCGGAGTACTTTATTGCGTCCCGGGATACATCAATTCTTAGGGTCAACGTGGTCGGCGTTTTCGAGATGGTGACAGGAACGCATCGCAATCTCCACATGGGCGTACTGAGATAACAGTAAAGAACCAGCGACCTGGGGAGTTTGTGATGCCCATCACCTAAGTTTACTGTACTGCTCATCGTTAAGGTGGACCTACTCGCTGCCCCGCCCCCATGCACGCACGAATTGTTCGAATCCCGCCAGCGTCGAGTCCTCGGGGGTACACCGCGCTACGAAGCTGCGGAGGGCGTCGAGGGTGGTGAAGGCTTAGAGGTGCGTCCTGGGGCCGATGTGGCTGCGGCAGCCGCCCTCGATGAAGTGGGCAGCCCAAACATCGCCATGATGTTGGAAATTCGGCCGAACGCGGGGACTGATTGCTGGCTGCACTCCATTCCGGCACCGATTTCACTGTTATGCCGTCACCCAATATAGCGTTATGCCGCCACTCGATTGGGTAGCAAAGATCATCCCCGCCGAAGGCGTGTTGGGGATACGTGAGTTTTCTCAGTTTCCTTAAACCCCGTATTGCGCGCAGTACGAATGTTGAACCGATCCAGCGAAGTTCCGGGTATAGGC
>JALYIG010000358.1 GCA_030775885.1 Acidobacteriota bacterium
ACTGTGCGAAGGAAAGCAGGACGTTGAGCGTAAGTCGACCCATCGAAGAAGTTGTATTGAACTGCTGCGTGACCGAGACGAAGCTAACGTTGAATTTATCGAACTGCTCGACGAGCTTGGCGAAGTCAGCCAGCGAACGGGTAAGCCGGTCCACCTTGTAAACAACCACGACTGATACCTTGCCTGCGTGAATATCGTCCATCAGGCGCTTCAGGGCAGGACGTTCCACATTGCCACCCGAGAAGCCGCCGTCGTCGTAGTGGGTCCCGATGGCCTGCCAGCCCTCATGCTGCTGACTCTTCACGAAAGCCTCACAGGCTTCGCGTTGGGCGTCGAGTGAGTTGAAGGCCTGCTCCAAGCCTTCCTCTGAAGACTTGCGTGTGTAAATGGCACAACGGGTACGGGCGTTCATGCTTGCGCTCTCTTTCCTGGCCGTTTGTAACCGAAGAACACCGGTCCGGACCATTTGGTCCCGGTGATAACCTTGGCGACCTCGGTCAGACTGCGGTGAACCTGGCCCTGATACTCGTATCCAGTCTCAAGAACTGTGACCTCGTGCAGCTTGCCGCCGTACTCTCGGACGTAGCGCGTGCCAATCTTTGGTCGGATCATCGCCTGAGCGACTGACTTCTTACCGTTGGCATGATCCTCGGCAAGTTCGTGCAAGCGCTTGCGGGTGGATTCCTTAAGCCCGCCATAGGCCTTCTCTTGAATGCGATAGGCCAAGATCGAAATCAGTGTTGTTCTATATAAATTCGGGCTGGGCGTCCGGCCGAACAGATCGTGCCAAAGCTTCAGGAGCGACTTCCGTTCCATCGTTGGCAGCTGTGTCAAAAGCCGCTCAACAGCCTCATGCTTGGTAGGTTTTGGCTGGGCTATCTTTTTCTTCTCCATGGACTTGCCTCCTCGCGGCAAGTCCATTTCCGCTCTGCCCGGCCATAAAGTCAAGCGAACTTCGACGCATCCAAACCACGAAGATGGGGCGGCCAAATGAGCCAGATTTTGCGCAGATTCGCTGGGAGAATGTCGGATTAGAGAGAGGCGAATTGTCAGCGAAACTTCGAAGAAATTCTCGATTTCGCGAGATCGTCCAATGTGGGTGGAATTCTCGGGGAAATCAGCAGACTTTCACCTCAGAAAGGTACTCAAAGTTCGAATCCAGTTCGAACCGCCATACAGTCTTCTCCAGCGCGGCATTTTCTGAGTAGCTACATATAGTGGCGATATTGGCGGGGAAATGGCCGGGGCACCGTGAAAAAGGGAACGCCGGAGAATTGAGGCCGGCCCAGGGCATCACTGAGGCTTTATAGTTCTCTGGGGGCGGGGAGATGCTCGAAAGCTTAGCCGGTGGCAAGGGCATCATCTCCATGAAGACCACTCCTCAAGATCGGCAAGTCTCTGCCATCCGCCTCGTCGACGACACCACCGAGATGATGCTCATCAGCCAGTTCGGCAAGATCATCCGCATCGACACCAAAACCATCCGCTCCGCCGGCCGCTCCACCTCCGGCGTCAAACTCCTCAACCTCGACGCCGACGACAAAGTAGCCGCCGCCGCCGTAGTCATCCCCCCAGAAGACGCCAAAGTCCAACCCGAGAATGGAACGCTGTTGCAGTAGACATTCTGGGACAGACACGAACCGCATTTTGTCCGCCCGTCACCGCATCACTGGACATCCCCGTGCCGGTAGCGCATGGCTTCAGCCGTGCCGCAAACGTGCTCATAAAAAGTAAAGAGGCGCGGACTTACAGTCCGGGCCTTCGTCTTTCCCTCTTCGCTCTGTAATTTCGCGACAGATTGAGATAGTTTGATGTCTTACAGCCAGGCGCTGCTAACATGTATTCGCGATCAGATCGCCCCGTCGAGGTACTTCTTGTCAGATTTAATTATTCAGAACGCCAACACGTTGAAAGAGGCACTCCGAAAGCCGATAAACCTGTTCTTAGGAGCAGGCTTCTCGGTTCTCGCGAAGAACGCGGCAGGGAAATCCCTGCCAGTCGGCAATGCCTTGCGAGACGATCTCGTTGAGGCTTTTCGTCGCCCCGAATTGAAAGACCTGCCACTCGCTAGGGTCTGCACGATAATAGAGGCGACTCGTGCTGACTTACTGGAGGCTTATCTCCGCGAAGTATTCAAAGTAGACACCTTCGATCCTGCCTATAGCATTGTTCCCGAACTAAAACTCGCGGCAATATTCACAACAAACATAGATAACCTGATGCCCCTCGTATTCCAAGACAGCGATGGGTGCTATTTGAACGACATTGTTAAGACTGGTCCAGCATTTGCCAATAAGACTGCAGTCGACTATATCCCTTTACATGGGAGCGTAATACACCCGGAGGGTTTCACTTTTAATCCAGTCAAGATTGCATCGGCGTTCTCCAGCGACCCTGATCGGTGGCATTTTCTAACCCAACGGCTTCAGAAATCACCAACAATTTTTTGCGGTTATGGCCTCGATGATGCTGGCGTTCTTGAGGCACTCAACCCCGTTACAATTGCGGGCCGCGAGCATCAGGACAAATGGCTGCTAACTAGAGAACATAACGAAGCGACTGAAGCATACTTCAGCGCTCTGGGATTTAATCTAATAGTTGGAGATACTCTTAGCCTGCTGAACTGGTTAGGTGATAATACTCCGGTACAAACGAAGGCCGCTGCCGCAATTCCAGTATCAAGACATCCCGCGCTTCGAGATCACCTGATTCCCGATCCAAATTCTGTGCCGGTTAGGCCAATTCGTGATTTCTATTCTGGAGCACCTCCGACTTGGGATGATGTTTTTTCCAGGCGCATATTCAAGACGACTCATTTCCGGAGCGTAGTCGAGGCAATCCTTGGCAAGCGCGATGTCGTCGTATTAGGAATGTTTGCTTCAGGCAAGACCACGCTAATGATGCAGGTCGCCGTAGATATTCCCTTCGATGGAATTAAGCTCGTTTGCTCATCTATCACAGCCGAGAACGCCAAACTCATGGTTCACGCGTTGGCTGGGAACCGAGCTCTGATCTTCCTTGATGATTTCGCGGAAAGTGTCGAGGTTTTCAATTTTTTTGCAGATCAACCAAGTGTTCAGGTAGTTGGATTCGAACGCACCTATAGTTTTCGACATAGTTTCGCATCTGGTTTCAGACACTAATCTGACCA
This sequence comes from Acidobacteriota bacterium, assembly GCA_030775885.1. GTDB lineage: Bacteria > Acidobacteriota > Terriglobia > Terriglobales > Acidobacteriaceae > Edaphobacter. The sequence continues at coordinate 3,152 of JALYIG010000358.1, forward strand.
TCTATGAATG
>JALYIG010000359.1 GCA_030775885.1 Acidobacteriota bacterium
ACTCCACGCGCTGCCCAGCGATCAGGCAAGACAGCAGAAGAAGCTTATGACGCAGGCGCTACTCGCCGATCGCTTTCAGTTGAAGGCGCACCAGGAGACGCGCGAGCTGCCCGTCTTCAACCTGGTCATCGCCAAGGGCGGACCGAAGTTCAAGGCGTCCGACAAGAATGGGACCTCGATTGACTCGGGCAACACGCGCATTCATGTGCAGGGCAGCGACAACACTATCGACCTGCTGGTACGCGCGCTCGCCCAGGCGCTTGGCCGCGTCGTCGTCGACAAGACCGGAATCGATGCGCGCTACGACCTCACTCTCCGCTGGACGCCCGACAACGTTCCTGCTCCGATGCTCAACGGGGCGCCCGACCCCAACCCTGCGCCGAACATTTTCACGGCGATTCAGGAGCAACTTGGTCTCAAACTCGAACCGGCAAAGGGAGCGGTGCCGGTGCTTGTCATCGACCGCGTCGAGATGCCTTCGGAGAACTGAACCTGGAGTTGGAAGTGCAAGAGAGCAAGTCCCGGAGGCTAAAGCCCAGATGATTTTGCGCCGCTTGTGCCGGGACTAGAGTCGCGGCCTATCGCAGAAGGTGTCCCAGCAGCCTCTTTACGGCGCGTAGATGGCCAGCGTTCCGGTGGCGAGGTCTATGGTGACCGCGTCGTCGGGGGTTTTGGTGGTGGAGCCGTCGGACGCAGGGTGATATTCGATGCGTAGTTGCGTCGCCGTGACCAGCACGCGAACGTAGCCGTAGTGCTGGTCGTCGTAACTCACGAAGGTGACCGTGTCGTTGCGCTCGGGCTGGGCGAAGATGGCCATAGGCTGCGGAGTGCGCAGCGTAACTCCGGCGATGGAGAGCGGTCTCAGGCCGTGCCCTCCATTGCCGACGACCAGGAAGGGAATCTGGCGCGTGGTTTTACCGACGGGAAGCTCGCGGGTATAGCGCTGATAATTGTGCGCGTGGCCGGAGAGGATGGCGTGCGGCCAGACCCCGGAGGCGATGCAGCAGGCGTCAATCTCCTTCAGCATGGTGGGCGAGCCGGAGTGGGTGCCAAAGGTGTACGGCGGATGGTGGACGGCGATCAGGACGGCTCCCGCGAAATTTTCTTTCTTGATACGGGTGAGTGCGGCGGTGAGGTACTCGAGCTGCACGTCGGAGAGTTGCGGAAATGCGGGCTTGCCGGTGGTGGGATTTTTGGTGCTGGAAAGGACGCCGGGATTCTCCAGCATGTTGGAGTAGAGGCCGAGGATGCGGACCAGCGGGGCTTCAAGAGTGAAGTAGACGCCGGGCTGGATCATGGTGGTGCGCGCGATGCCGACGGCGTCGGTGGAGTGGGCGAAAGCGGGCGCGCAGAAGTTGGCGAGGTAGGCGGCGAGCGAAGCGGAGGCGTCCCCGGTGCCGGCGGGCGGAGGCAGCACGATCCCGTCATGGTTCCCGGGGATGGCGAAGATGGGACGCGGGTAGTCGCGGTAGGCGGCGTAGAACTGGTCGTAGTAGTACTTGTGCTCGCCGAAGGAGTAGACGATGTCGCCGAGGTTGTAGAAGAACTGGGGCACGGCGGCGGGTGCTTCGCCGGTGAAGTCGGCGAGCATCTTGTCGACCGTCTCGTTTTCAGTTTTGGGGCCGCGGGTGGCTCCGGTGTCTCCGGCGGACTGGAAGACGATCTGGCCGGCTGCCTCGATCGCCGCAACCGTTGACGGACCCGAAGCGCCGAGCGCGTCGCTGAGAGTAAGCACAGGTTCGACCACGCCGGTAACGGCTGGGAAAGGCAAGGGAAGGAATTTGCTGGCCTTGATGAGGGCGTCCATCTCGCCGTAGGCGGCGGTGTCAGACGCGTGCGGGACGGTGTACTTGGTGGGGTCGGGTGTGGGGCGCGGCTCGGCGAATACGGGAGTGCCGGCGGCAATGCCCCGGGCAGGCTGCTGGGATGGCGTACTGATGCCCGTGGTGTGCGCGGATTTTTTAGGGGCGGCTTTCTTCGTGGCGGATTTGGCGGTAGTTTTCTTAGCGGGTTTGTGCGTGGTCTTGGCGGGGGATTTGCGAGTGGTCGCCATGGAGATGCTCCTGAGGTGGGGGAGATGCGATTGCTGAGAGGGTATCGAAAGGGCCGGGCGCTGTCGAATGAATTTGCGATGAGAATAGTTGACTGCGCGAGCGGATGCTGGACCGGTTGGGATACGCTGTTGCCAAGACAGCCTGAGGGCAGACGGATGAAGTGGCCCCGACTTTCGATCCTCGTACTTCTATCGGCGATGGCCGTGGCGCCCGGATTAGCGCAGGCGCCTGTGGCTGCGGCTGTGCCTGCGTTTGACGTGATCTCGGTGAAGCCGGACAAGGCAGTGGAGGTTTTGGTGATTGATCATATTGAGAAGCCCGCAGGGGACTAGCCGCTACTCAGGCGAGGTGGGCAGAGACTTTCTGCGCGGGCAGTTCGTCTCTCCTGTGGAGACCTCCCGATGAAGTTTAAGATTCGTTCCCCCCGTCCTATGTGTCCTGTTGCGTATGCGCTGATTGCGCTTTTTGTCTCGCCGATGCTTCCCCTGTTTCCGATGCTGCGTGCGCAGGGTGCACCCGCAGCCGTTACGGTGACCGACAATGGCAAATCATGGACGCTGGATAACGGGATCGTGAAGGCGACCATTACCAAGAACTCAGGGTCGATGCCGTCGCTGATGTACAAGGGTGAGGAAATTTTAAAGGCCAGCGGCGGAACCTGGGAGCACAATCCGCAGGGCGCTCCGGTGCTGGCGAATTCGCTGTCGATCGATCCGGCGACCAATGGCGGAGCGCGGGCCGAGGTGTCGATCAAGGGAAAGTCAAACGGCACGTTCATGATGACGCGCAGTGCTCCGGGCGGCGGGACGATGGTGGATATAGAGATTCGCTATTCGCTGGGGCGGGGTGAGAGCGGGATTTATGTTTACTCGATTTTGAGCCATCCGGCTGCGTATCCTGCGATGGGTGTGGGCGCGGAGGATCGCTACATTATGCGGCTGCAGCAGTCGTTCGACTGGATCACCGTGGACAAGGATCGCAACATGCTGGAGGCCGCTCCGACGGACTGGGGCGAGGGCGTGGTGGTGCATGCGAAGGAGCAGCGCATCATGTCCAAGGGCGTGTACAAAAATTCGGTGGAACATAAGTACAGCTATTCTGGCATGCAGTACGTGACCAAGGCGTATGGGTGGTCGAGCACGAAGAAACACATTGGCGCATGGTTCATCAATCCGACGATTGAGTATCTAAGTGGCGGCCCGACGCGGATTGATCTCGATGCGCACTTTGGTGATAACGGCGATCCGGAGCCGATCATTCTCGACTACTGGCACAGCGGACACTACGACGGCGCGCGCGCGCAGATTCCCGCAGGCGAAGAGTGGAGCAAAGTTGTCGGGCCGATCTATGTGTCCGTGAACTCGCTGGACGCGCCAAAGCCGACGACGCAGGCAGAGCTGGATACGCTGAAGGCGACCGAAGGAAATCCGACGGTGCCGGCGAGCTGGACTGCGAACGCGAATGCTTTGTGGGCGGACGCGACAGCGCAGTGGAGGAAAGAGAATGCGAAGTGGCCGTTCGACTGGGTGAACGGCGTGGACTACGCGAAGGCGGCGGAGCGCGGCAATGTGAAGGGTCAACTGGTGCTCGACGATCCGCTGGCGCCGAAGGGGACTTCGAAGAAGCTGCCGCATCTGGTGATCGGATTGACGCATGCGGATATCGATCCGGCGTCGATTCCTCGGCCGACGTTTGGCGCAGGAGGCGGACCGGGTGCAGCGCCGGGCGGCGGACCGGGAACTGTTGTAGCGCCGGGCCTGCAGCCAGCGCCGCCGAGTGGCACGGTTGGATCGGGTTCGGCTGCTGGTGCGCCAGGCGGCGGTGGCTTTAGCGGGCGTGGCGGCGGGTTCGGCTACACGCCGAATCCGGATGCGGGAAGCTGGATCCACGATGCGCGTTACTACCAGTACTTCAACGATGGAACGGACGATGGGAAGTTCACCATCACCAAGGTGCGACCGGGTTCGTACACGCTGCATGCGACGGCGGATGGTGTGCTTGGGGATTTTGCGCAAGCGAATGTCACGGTGGTTGCGGGCCAGACGATCGACCTCGGCAAGCTGGTGTGGAAGCCCGTACGCTTCGGCAAACAGGTGTGGGAGATCGGGTATCCGGACCGCGCGGCGGATGATTTTCTGAAGGGCGATGGACAGAACGTCTGGCTGTGGGGTTGGAATCTGCGCTACGCGCTACTGTTTCCCAATGGCCTGACGTACACGGTGGGCAAGAGCGATCCGAAGAAGGACTGGTTCTTTGAGGAAGTGCCGACAGCGACGAATCTTTCGTTTGTGAATCCCGAGGCGAAGGACCCGGCGAACCAGCGCTATGGCTGGGTGAATGCGGAGTCGCTGAAGCAGTATCCGCAGACCGACCAGAGCGGGCCGTGGAAGGTTTACGGACGCGGCAAGGAGACGGTGTGGACGATCAAGTTCAACATGGCGGCGGATGGGAAGGGCATGGCTGCATTGCGTATTGCGCTGGCTGGGGCGAACCCATCTCGTGGTGGTGCGCTGGCGATCGCGGTGAACGGGACGTATGTAGGCGCGCTGGGCGACGGTAGCAATCCTGACAATCCGCGGCTGATCAATACGGACGCGATTCGCTACAACACGGATAAAGGCCTGTGGCAGCAGCGCACACTGAAGTTCGATGCGGCCATGTTGAAGAAGGGCGAGAACACGATGACCTTCACGGTGCCTGCAGGCGAAGTGAGCACGGGCGTCGTGTGGGATTATCTGCGGCTGGAGCTGGATGCGCAGGGGACGGCTCCTGCGGTGGTGGCTCCGGTGCCGGTGGTTGCGATTCCGCAGCGGATTGGGCAGTAGGTGGAACCCCACTCATGGCAACGAGGCTGCCATGAATGGGGCACCCGCATTTGTGGGAGACCCGGCAGTAGAATGACGGCATGGCGAAGAAGTTTGCGATTCATCCCGGAGACATTCTGCTACCGAGTTCATGGAACCGATGGGGCTGACTTCGTATCGCCTGGCGAAGGAGTTGGGCGTGCCGCTGCCTCGCGTGTATGACATTGTGAAGGGCAAGCGGGCGATCTCGGCGGATACGGCGTTGCGGCTGGGAGCTTTCTTTGGGCTGCCTGCACAATTCTGGATGAATCTGCAGACTGAGTATGATTTGCGGACTGCGGATGTTGAAGGGTTGGGGCAGATCAGGCCGTATAAGGCGGCGTGAATTCGCATCTGGATGAAGAGGTGAAGGCACTCTCTCCGGCTTAACGTGATTGCGTGAATGAGCTAATCAGATGCCAAGCGTCCAAGTAGTCTTCGGACTTCGGGATATTCGAGATGTATAGCTTGTTACCATTTTGTGCTTCGGGGGTTTCGCTTATGACGTCGATCGGGATCACATAAAACTGAGGCGCACTTGTCTCGCCGGTGCCATCCTTTGTGCCCCGGTTCAGGAACGCTACTACCAGGAAATCACACTCAAACTTTGCGCAGATAAAGCCCTTCGCTCCCGTGCGCCACCGCGTCGTGACTCGAATACGCGCCTGCCGATGGGCGTCTGGACCGTCGGTTATTAGGTCGTAGTCGCCGTTCTCTGACTCGGGCTTTTGTGCAGAAATTCCACGTATCCGCAGATTCCCAAGGACAAATGACTCGGCACCTTCGCGTTCCAGTATTGTGTTGAGTCTTGTCATGTAACTCTTTCTTATCCCAGCGCGTCCAGGGCGGCTTTGGTTTTGTCGTGGAGGGTGCGGGTTTCGGCGGTTTGTTTGCGCAGGCCTTCTACGATGTGGGCGGGGGCTTTGCCAATGAACTTCTCGTCGGCCAGGCGGGCGTCGTTGCCGAGGAGAATCTTTTCGAACTTGGCAATATCTTTCGTGAGGCGCTCGCGTTCGGCGGGGACATCGATCTGGCGTTCGTAGACGACGGCTACGTCGAAGCTCGGGGTGCTGCGCGCGTTGTTGCCGGTGAGCGGCTCGTTGGAGAACTCGATGGCGCTGACGCGGGCGAGGCGGCCCAGCATGTCGGCATGCGCGCCGGTGAACGCAAGCACGCGTGCTCCGGCGTGGAGCGCGATGGGCGCGGCATCTTTCTCCGGCACGTTCAGTTCTTTGCGCAGGCCGCGCACAGTAGTGATGAGTTCCTGGATCGTGGCCATCGCGGCGTTGGTGAGGTCGCTCGCGGGGAAGTCGGACGCCTGCGGATAGCGCGTGAGGGCGATCGATTTTGCAGGCGGCGCGCCAGCGTAAAGTGCGTGCCATATCTCTTCGGTGAGGAACGGCATGAAGGGTGAGAGCAGACGCAGGGAAGCCTCGAAGACGCTGAGCAGCGAGGCGAGCGTGATCGCGGTGTCGTCGTTGACGGGGATGTCGAAGACCAGGCGTAGCTTGACCAGTTCGAGGTACCAGTCGCAGAGCTCGCCCCAGAAGAATTGATAGATTGCGTTGGCGGCTTCGTCGAAGCGGTAGTCGGCGAGTGCGCGATCGACCTCGGCGGAGACGGCGGAGAGGCGGCTGAAGATCCAGCGGGTTTCCAGCGGGGCGTGGTCAGGGAGTTCGGGGGTCTGTGGCTCGATCCCACCCAAGCGGAGCTTGGATGGGGCACCCGTTTCATCGGCACTCAGGCTGACCTTGTAGCCGGCTTCGCGGGCGCGGTCGAGGTTCATGAAGAGGAAACGCGCAGCGTTCCAGATTTTGTTGGCGAAGGCGCGGTTGCCCTCGGTACGGGCTTCGGAGAAGGCGATATCGGTGCCGGGCGATGCCATGCTGGCGAGCGTGAAGCGCACTGCATCCGTCCCGTACTTCGTAATGATGTCGATGGGGTCGATGACATTGCCCTTGGTCTTCGACATCTTCTCGCGGTTGGCATCGCGGACCAGCGCGTGGATGTAGACTTCGCGGAACGGGACCGCTTCTGCAAGTGAGCGCGGGCTTCCGTCGGGCATGGGGACGTCGAGCATGAAGTGTGCGCCGAGCATGATCATGCGCGCGACCCAGAAGAAGAGGATGTCGAAGCCGGTTACGAGGAGCGATGTGGGATAGAAGGCGGCGAGGTCGGGGGTGAGGTTCGAGGTTCGAGGTTCGAGGTTCGAGGTTCCCGGCCAGCCGAAGACGGTGAACGGCAGCATGGCGGAGGAGAACCAGGTGTCGAGCACGTCGGTGGATTGCGTGATGTGCGAATCGCCGCAGGTGCCGCAGGCGGTGGGCGTGTCGCGGGAGACGGTGATGGCGTTGCACGCGGAGCAGTGCCAAGCCGGGATGCGATGGCCCCACCACAGCTGGCGCGAGATGCACCAGTCGTAGATCTTGGACATCCACTCCATGTACGTCTTGCGGTACTGATCCGGCGTGAAGCGAATATGCCCGTCGGCGATGGCGCGGGTGGCGTTGGCCGCGATGGAGGCGTAGCGGGGGTCGTCGTCTGCAATCCCACCCATGTGGCTTTGCGCCATGGATGGGGCACTCGGTTTTGTGGGCCGCTTGTTGACCGCGAGGAACCATTGCAGCGAGAGACGCGGCTCGATGACTGCGCCGGTGCGCTGCGAGAGAGCGATCGCGTGCTGGTGGTCCTTGATCGCGACCAGCAGGCCCGCGGCGTCGAGGTCAGCTACGATCTTCTCGCGCGCGGCGAAGCGGTCGAGACCGTGGTACGGCGAGCCGGGTAGTGAGATGTGGCCGGTCTCGTCGAGGATGAGCGGCGAGGCCAGGTTGTGGCGCTGGCCGATGGCGAAGTCGTTCGCATCATGCGCGGGCGTCACTTTCACGGCTCCGGTGCCAAATTCAGGCTGCGCCCAGTCGTCGGCGAGGATCGGGATCTCGCGGTCTGCGTGTCCGGCGGCGGCGGAGAGTGGCAGCGTGACGATCTTGCCGATGAATTCGGTATAGCGCTCGTCGTTCGGATTGACGGCAACAGCCACATCGCCAAGCAGAGTCTCGGGGCGCGTGGTCGCGATCACGATGGAGCCGGTGCCATCCGCGAACGGGTAGCGAATGTGATAGAGCTTGCCCAGGCGGTCTTCGTGCGTGACTTCAAGGTCGGAGACCGCGGTCTGAATCTGCGGGTCCCAGTTGACGATGTAGGCGCCGCGATAGATGAGGCCCTGCTCATACAGCCGCACGAAGGCTTCCTTGACCGCGACGTTCAGGTGGTCGTCCATGGTGAAGTATTCGCGCGACCAGTCCACGCTAGCGCCCAGGCGGCGCATCTGGTCGGTGATGGCCGAGCCATACTGGCGCTTCCACTCCCAGACGCGGGCGGTGAAGGCTTCGCGGCCGAGCGTCTTGCGGTCCGTGCCTTCGGCGGCGAGTTGGCGCTCGACCATCATCTGGGTGGCAATGCCGGCGTGGTCGGTGCCGGGGACCCAGAGGGAGGTCTCGCCGCGCATGCGATGCCAGCGGGTGAGGATGTCCATCTCCGTCTGGTTGAGCATGTGGCCCATGTGCAGGCGACCGGTGACGTTGGGCGGCGGCAGCAGCATGGTGAAGGCGTTCGCACGCCCTTTTCCTGCTTCGCGTGGTCCTTCCGCTGGTCGGCTTGAAACTCCGTTGGATGCCTCATCCCAGGTCTCAGAAGCGAGACCTGGGGCACCCGGATTTGTGACCGGAGTGGGGACGTCGAACAGGCGTTCGCTGACCCAGTATTCGGCCCAGCGCTGCTCGATGATGGAGGGGTCGTAGGCCTTGGGGAGGTTGCTGCCGGAGGATTCAGCGGCGGTTTCGGTGGGCTTGGTAGACTTTTCTTCGCTCATGATTGTGTAGCCTTTAAGGGTAGCACTGGCCGGAGGAACGGAACCATCGGCGATCCTTCGGCGTATCTTGTTGAAATAAGCTTGGAGGCGGGAATGACGATTCGAACGAAGAAATCGGTTGTGCTGTTTGCCGGCGTGGCGATGGCCGTGGGAATGCTGGCCGGATGTCGTGTCGAAAAGACCACCAACGGCGACAGCAAGAACGTCCAGATTGTGACGCCGTTCGGCGGCATGAACGTGAAGACCAACGATGCGAATTCGATGGAGGGCATTGGGCTGCCGTCGTACCCCGGCGCAGTCGCGGTCAACAAGGACGACGACAACCACAAGTCCGCCGACGTGGACATGAGTTTCGGCGGCTTCAAGCTGCGCGTGAAGGTGGCGAGCTTTCATTCGGACGATCCCGCGGCCAAGGTGGAAGCGTTCTATCGCAATGGCATGAAGGAGTACGGCGACGTGATCGCGTGCCAGCATAATCAGCCAATGGGTTCGCCGGCGAAGACAGGCGAGGGGCTTACCTGCAGCAACAATAGCGAAAAAGGCCACGTGACGGTATACGACAGCACTTCGTCGCACCGGATGGAGTTGAAGGCGGGTTCGGAACAGCATCAGCACCTGGTCACGATCGATCCGGACGGCACCGGGACGAAGTTCTCGCTGGTGGCGCTGGACCTGCCGGGCAAAATTTCCTACGACGGCGACACGGACACGGATAAGCGGCAGTAAGGTGATTTGCTTGCCGAGGAGTAGGCCGTAGCGTAGCCTTAAAGAGTTATGCAAGAGTTCTGTCATCGCTGCGGGGGCGAGTTGCCCGAAGGGCACGGCGAGTCGCCGTTCTGTCCGCATTGCGGGACGCCGCAGTTGTTTCTCGCGCTGGAGAACCAGTCGGTCGAGACGGGCGGCGATCCTGCGCCTGCTGCCGACGGGACGCCGAGCACGGGCCGGACGCCTCCTCCGCGTCCGCAGCAGGTGGAGTGGAAGACGGCCATCCGCTGCGCGCTGTTGGTGGCTGGCATTGGCTCGGCGCTGAGTCTGGGTTCGATGCGGGTGGATGTGCTGGCTCCGGTCAGCATGATGTGGATCGTGTTCGCTTCGCTGATCACGCTTGCGTTCTACCAGAAGCGGCGGCCCGCCGCGTGGATGGATGTGCGGGTGGGCATGCGGATTGGGCTGCTGGTGGGCTTATGCCTTGCGCTTTGCCTGGGAGCGGCGGTGGCCGGGGCAGGCGTGGTGGCTCGGTTCGGGTTGCACAGCATGGGGACCTTCGACACGGCGATGTCGACACAGTTGCAGGAGGCGATCCACAAATCGACGACTCCGGTGCCGCCGGACATGCTGGGGCTGGTAAAGTCGCCGGAGTTTCGCGCCGGGATGATGCTGGGGCTGTTCGCGTTCCTGTCGGTCTGCCTGTTGCTGATGTCGGCTCTGGGCGGAGCGGTGGGCGGGATGATGAAGAAGCAGCGGCCGCCGGCGGTCTAACCATAGATCGGACGACAAAGCCCGCAGGGGTCCTCCTGGCGGGATTACTTTTCTGCCACAAGCATCTTTGCAAGGCTGGTGTGGACGTCGGAGCGATCGGCGGGAGAATAGGCTGCACAAGCGTGATTTGCGTCACATCGCGGGCCTCCTGCTGCGCGCTAGGCTACACATTCTAAGGCTCACCTCCATGCCACGCGCCGCCGTTTACCGTGGGCGCGAACAGGATGGGCCGGAACTCTCCCCATTTTTTGTCCGATTCACCGCTGACCTGCGCAGACCGTACCGCTGCAGGAAAAGAAGGAGGAGCAAATGAATCACCATCCCGCATTCTCAACTCATATTCCAAACCAGGCGATCGTCAAATCCGTTGGGCATCAAAAGGTCTGTTTGTCTGTGATCCACGGCGGAGCTGAGAGTGCGCCCGCCACGAAGAATAAAGGGCTGCTGCACGAAACAGCGTTCCTGGCGGAGCGCGGCTGCCTGGGCACGGTGAGCCACCCCGGACACCCTGGCCCCGCTCATCGGCATTAAAAAGCACCGTCGCTTCATGGCTGATCTCTCCGGTGGTGCTGCTGATACTGGTATCATCAGCAACGACGGAGCGTGGGCTCCTGACAACGATATGAGCGATACGACGGAAGTAACTGCGGGCGCGGGCAAGGTGCAGCAGAAGCTGCGCGAGAAGGGCCGGCTGATGTCGGCGTCGGAGATTGAGCGCACGCTGGTGCGGCTGGCGCATGAAATCGTGGAGCGCAATGACGGCGCGGAAAATCTAGGGCTGGTCGGCATCAAGCGGCGCGGCGTTCCGCTGGCCGAGCGGCTGGGCAAGCTGATCGAGAAGATTGAGAAGCGGCCGGTGGATGTCGGCGTATTGGACATCAGCTTTTATCGCGACGACCTGTCTACCGCCGGTCCCAGGCCGATCGTAAAGCCGGGCGATCTGGGCTTCGACGTGACCGGACGCGACATCATCCTGATGGACGATGTGCTGTACACCGGGCGTACCATTCGCGCGGCTCTGGACGCGCTGTTCAGCCATGGCCGTCCGAAGAGTGTGCAGCTTCTGGTGCTGATCGATCGCGGCCATCGGGAACTGCCGATCCAGGCGACGTTTACCGGCCGCACCGTACCCACATCGCGGCGCGAAATCATCGAAGTGAAGCTGAACGAAATTGACGGGCAGGAGCAGGTGCTGCTGGTCGAGCTGGTGGACTGAGGCGGACACGCGTGACTGAATCGGCGAAGAGGGCTGCGACGTTGGACGTTGCGGCAGCCCATTTTCGCGTGCCGGAGGAGTACGCAGCCGGCTCGCTGCTGACCGTCGAGCATCTGTCGGTCGCGGACGTGGCGAAGATCCTGGCGCAGACATCGCGCCTGGAGGAGATGGCGCCGTCGGACCGCTCGCGGGTGCTTGCCGGGCGGACGATTGCGCTGCTTTTCTACGAGTCAAGCACGCGAACGCGAACCAGCTTTGAACTGGCGGCGAAGTCGCTGGGTGCGACGACCACGCTGGTCAGCGACAAATCTTCGTCGATCGAAAAGGGCGAGAGCCTGAAGGACACCGGCCTTACGCTGCGTGCGCTTGGCGCGGAGTGCATCATCCTGCGCCACCTGGCGTCGGGCGCGCCGTTTCTGCTGGCTCGGACCACCGGGTTGCCGGTGCTGAACGCGGGCGATGGCATGCACCAGCATCCGTCGCAGGCGCTGCTGGATCTGCGAACGATACTACTACGTTTGAATCTGGACGCGACGACGGCCAACGCGAACACGCTGGCTGGAGTGACCGTGGTGATTACGGGCGATATCCGCCATAGCCGCGTGGCGCGCTCGAATGCGATGCTGCTGCCGAAGCTGGGCGCAAAGGTAATCCTGTGCGGGCCGGAAGAACTGCTGCCGGAAGAGGCGCACGGGTTGGGCGAAGGGATCGAAGGCGCGGGCAGCGTGGAGATTGAGCGCGACTTCGACCGCGCGATGCAGGGGGCGCAGGTGGTGATGATGCTGCGCATCCAGAAGGAACGGCTGACGGGCGTCGAACTGAATTTGCACGAATACATCCGGCGATACCAGTTGAGCGAGGAGCGGTTGGCGGCGAACTGTCCGGATGCAGTAGTGATGCATCCAGGGCCGATTATCCGGGGCCTCGAGATCACGGGTGAGATGGCAGATGCGCAGCAGTCGGCGATTGAGCAGCAGGTGGCGCAGGGTCTGGCGATCCGCAGGGCGGTGCTGGCGCGGGCGCTGGGAGTGCGGGCATGAGTGACCTTCTGGCTGGTCTCCTCATTAAGGGCGGTCACATGATCGATCCGGCGGCCGGCGTGGACGAGCCGCGCGACGTATTGCTGCGCGATGGCCGTGTGGTGGCGGTGGACCGGCCCGGTTCATTCGCGTTGGTCAAGGTAGCGGAGACGATTGAGGCTGCCGGAAGCATCGTTGCTCCCGGGCTAATCGACATTCACGTGCATCTGCGCGAGCCAGGGCAGACCTATAAGGAGACCATCGCGACGGGCACGGCTGCGGCTGTGGCGGGCGGCTTTACCACCGTGGTGGCGATGCCGAACACGCTGCCGGTAAACGACTCAGTGGCAGGCCTCGAGTGGATGCTGGACGTGGCGCGTAGTCCACAAACCAGGCTGCTGGCGATGCCGGCGGCGACTCTGGGCAGCATGGGCGTCACATTGACCGACTACGATGCGCTGGTGGAGGCGGGCGCCGTGGGGTTCACCGACGACGGCAAGCCGGTTCTTGAAGACGATGTCATGCGGGCCGCTCTGCTGGCGGCTGGGAGGCTGGGCGTGCCGGTTTCGCAGCATGCGGAGGATACGCGCCTCACCGGCGGATGCAGCATGAACGCTGGCCGCGTTGCGTTCCGGCTGGGGCTGCGCGGCATGACGGTGGAGGCGGAGGCGCGCATTGTCGAGCGCGACATCAGGCTGCTCGAAGAGATTGAGAAGGAAGACCGGGTGCGGGCCCATCTGCATGTGCAGCACGTGTCGACAGCTCGTGCTTTGCAGGCAATACGCCTGGCGAAGCAGCGTGGGCTGCATGTGACGTGCGAGGCTGCGCCCCATCATTTTTCGCTCACCGACGAGGCGGTCAGCGCCCGCGGTCCGCTCGGAATCGACTACAACACCAATGCGAAGATGAACCCTCCGCTGCGGGCTGAGGCGGATCGGCAGGCGGTGATTGCGGGCCTGCTCGACGGCACGGTGGACTGCATTGCCACCGATCATGCTCCGCACGCTTCCCATGAGAAGGAGGTAGAGTTCGAGCGCGCGCCCAACGGCATCACGGGCCTGGAGACTGCGCTAGGGCTGGCGCTGCGCGTGCTCCACCGTGAGCACGGGTTGGCGCTGGGGCGGATTGTAGCTCTGATGTCGGCAAACCCGGCCGAGGTGGTCGGGCTGCGCGACCGCGGCAACCTGCGGGTCGGAAGCGCGGCGGATGTGGTGGTGTTCGACCCAGGCGAGGAGTGGAACTTTGCGGTGAGTGAGACGCGGTCGAAGTCGAAAAATACGCCGTTCGATGGCGCGCCGTTGTTGGGGCGCGTGAAGGCGACGGTGTGCGACGGGCGCGTGGCGTACCGGTCTGGCGAATAGAGGCCACCGCTGCGTGGGTTAGTTGGGGGAGGGGCGGTCGGCGTGGTCGATGACCATGATTTCGATGGGCGCGCGGACGGATTCGAGCCTCAGGCCTAGCTGTTCCTCTAAGGCTTTATTGAGACTGGGTGCTGCCTTGGCGCCGTCGAGGCCGTCGGTGGGGCCGGGGTTGAAGCCGCCCGTTCTGCGGAACTGTGGGAACTCCGATTCGCCGGGTGTCCAGGTGAGCCCGAAGTCGTAACGGGCGGTGAGGCCGGTGCGATCGACCAGCGGCTTGTCGGTGACGGTCTTCTGGAACCAGATGGCGAATTCGGCGATGGTCAGGTTGGTTACGCGGAGGTCTCCGAGGCGATGTTGCCATTGAAATCGTCCGGGATCGTCTGCGCCGGCGGTGCTGGCGGTGAGTTTGGGGCCGTCTTTGGCGATGGTGATGGCGTAGATGGGGAGCTCGCGCTTTTGATAGTGGAAGACGAGATGGAAGCGGTCGGCGAGCAACTTCTGGATCATGGCGAACTTCTGTTGCATGCTGGGCCGACCCGGGGTGTCGGGAACTCCCTCGATGTCATACAGGGTCGAGGCGAACCACGCAGGTTCTCCGGCGATTTGTTTGGCGTGCAATCCGTAGCCGAGAGCGAGCAGGTCTTCGACGTTGTAATTTACCGCGCGGAAGATGCGGCCTTCGAAGTAGAAGTCTTTGCCCGGGTTGTTGGGATCGGCGGGCTTGATGGTGGCGACTTCAAAGGAGGGGTCGGCGGTGGGCGGCATGTTCTGCACCTCCTGCGCGTGCAAGGGCAAGGCGGCGAGAGCGGCGGCAACAAGGAAGCGTGCAAGCATGGAGCTTTAGCAGAGCATGGCTACGGAGTTTGGCCAAGTGCGCGAGTTGGTTCGCGGGGCTGCTGCCGTGTGCCACTCGCAGATTGACTTATCACCCACTTGCTGCGCAGGTGGTGTCGCCGCAGTGCTGGATGCGAACCTGTGTGGAGCGAGAAATCTCCGCGCGACTTCTAATCGCGGGGGGTCTACGCCGACTTCCTCTATCAGGACCAGCTTCGTCGCTTATGGCCGCGTACCCAGCGTATTGTTCTTCACTCCCAGGGCGATGGGCGTCACGACCGGCGCCGCGGCACCGATCGTCTCGGACAGATACCATCTGGTGCTGAACAGAATGCTGGCCGCGGCGTAGTTTGTCCAGACATCGCCTGACTGGTCGATCGCAATGCCCCCTGGAGTGGTCGCAAAAAAGCCGTTTGGTCCCGAGAGAACAACCCCGGAATTGGACAGTTCGGTAATCGTGTAATTTCCCGCGTTTTGGCCTACGCCGAGCCCCTTCACCCAGGCGTTTCCCGCGCCGTCGATCGCGATTGAGGAGGGCTGAGAGAGGCTGGCCGCGGTGTAACCGGTCGACCCGGAGACGACTCCTCCCGTGCTGGAAATCACGATCAGGTTGTTCCCGCCACTGTTGGCCACCCAGACATTCCCGGCGTGGTCGATGGCGATGGCTTTAGGCGCATTCATACCTATTCCCGTATAGCCGGAGACTCCAGATTGCGGCGCCCCGGTGCTGGACAACTCAATAACGGCGTTGGTGTCTGCGATCCAGGCATTGCCGGATGGATCGATAGCTATACCTTTGGGAGATGTAATTCCTCCAGCAGTGAAGGTGCCGGAGAGTACGCCCGCGCTGGTCGCTTTGATCACGCCTGCGGGCTAGTTATTCGTAATCCACGAATTACTGTTCGCGTC
>JALYIG010000360.1 GCA_030775885.1 Acidobacteriota bacterium
GCCGTTGCGGCGGCTTGCAGGCCTTGGCGCTCGGAGACGGCTCCGGACTTCGCGAGGCGGGTATAGGCGTCCTTGTCGAATGCCGCGATGTTGTAAGCGGCTTGTTGTTGCGCCAGGTCGGATTGGGCGGCGGCGAGGTCAGCTTCGGACTGCTTGACTCGGCCTTCGGTGTCGAGCTTCGATTGGCCTACTTGTAACCGGTTTTGCAGCAATTGCTGCTCCAGGACGCCGATCTGATCGCGAGCGGCCTGGCCTCCAGCCTCGGACTGGGCGAGAGCGGAGCGGGCCTGATCTTCGCGAGCGCGGATCTGCGCGTCGTCGAGGACCGCGATGATGTCGCCGGCGTTGACGGTGTCGCCCTCGCGGACGCGGACTTCGAGGATGCGGCCGGAGGTCTTGGAGGCGACGGCGGAGTCGTCGCCCTCGATGCGGCCGCTGAGCGCGACGATGCTGTCGGGCACCGCGGGTGCAGCGAAGAAAACTCGCCAGACAACGACTGCAACGACGATGAAGAGAGCAGTGGCGAGCAGGATCAGGAGCTTGCGGCTTCGCGTCGGTGCTGGAGTTGCCACGCTTGTTTGCGGAGGGGAAGCGGGCGGCGGAGTGATAGTGGTGGAAGTGCTCATTTTCGTACCCTCGATGCGACTGGTCTTGCGGAAGCTTTGGAAGTTGAGATAACGCGGGCCGAGTGAAATTCGTGGATGGATGCGATAGAGAAGTCGGCGATGTGGTCGGCGATGCGATCCACCTGCTCCGGGGTCATTTTGAGTTCAGGCCAGACGCCGGCAAGCAGTGGGCCGGCGAAGACGTAGGCGAGCATCTGGCCCATGACGCTAATGGCGCAGAGGCGCGTCTTGTCGTGGTCCGCGGGCAGACCGAGCATGCCACCGATGAGGTGAAGCATGCGCTCGAAGAGCGGGCGGCCAACCTTGTTGACCATGCTTCGAATGGCGGAGGTGGGCCGCGCCATTTCGTGGGCGAGGATACGGAAGTGCCAGTCGGGCCGGTCGCTGCGGAACAAACCACGCATGCGGGCGTGGATGACGGCGCGCAGGATATCTTCGGGTGGCGCATTCAGGTCCAGGGCGTTGTTGATGGCCTCGAGCTGCGCTGCGCGGGCGGAGTGCTGGACGACTTCGGTATAAAGGCCGAGCTTATCGCCGAAGTGGTAGTTGACCGCCGCGACGTTAGCTCCGGCAGCGACGCTGATCTCGCGAATGGTGGTCGCTTGGAACCCACGGTGGGCGAAGATGCGGCCGGCGACGTCGAGCAGCTTTTCGCGGGTGGGGTCGGAGATGGTGGGGCGGCGCGGGCGTTTGACTGGTTTGACGGAATGGGATTTGGCACGAGTCATATTCAAACGTTAGTATAAAACAATTGTTTGATTAGTGTGCAAGATTTCCATCGGTGGAAACGATAGGCGTTGATACGCAAATCAAGTCCGTACCAGAGTGCTGGCGGCGTTGCATCGAAAGACGGTTGGGTGACAGGATCACGAGTTGGCCATAGTATTTCGGTGCAGGGGAGATGCCTATGAATCGCAACGATGAGGGCCTATGGACCAGGCGCGATGTATTGGCACAGGCTGCGCTGGGAGCTGCGGCGGTGGCGGTGTCGCCGATGTTGAGCTACGCGCACGGTTTATTGCAACCGGACACGGCGGCGAGGTTGCGGGAGAGTTTCGACTTCGGCTGGAAGTTTCTGAAGGGCGATGCTGTGGGTGCGCAGATGCCGGGATTTGCGGATGCGGGTTGGCGCAATGTGGACCTGCCTCACGACTGGAGTATTGAGGGGCCTGTTGGGGAGAATGAGCCGAGCGCCGGATCCGGGGCGTATCTGCCGACCGGCGTGGGGTGGTACCGAAAGAAGTTTCGCGTGAATGCGGCGGACCGTGGCAGTGTGATGTTGCTGGAGTTCGACGGCGTTTATCAGAACAGCGAGGTGTGGATCAATGGAACGCATCTGGGGCTAAGGCCCTACGGCTATGTTCCGTTTGCATATGAGTTGACGGCCTACTTGATCTATGGCGCTGAGAACGTGGTCGCGGTGAAGGTCGATAACTCGCGGCAGACCAACTGCAGGTGGTATTCGGGATCGGGGATTTACCGGCACACTTGGCTGCTGAAGACGAACCCGCTGCGAGTGGCGCATTGGGGGACCTTTGTTACGACGACCCGGGTGTCGAAGGATTCAGCGATTGTGGAGGTGAAGACGCGGGTCGCGAACGATGGCAAGGCGCCGCTGACATGCGCGCTGACGACGGAGATTTTGGATGCGGACGGCAAGGTGGTTGGGACAGAGGAGGCGTCGCAGGCGGTGGGTCCGCAGGGAGAGTACGAGTTTGTGCAACGCTTGACGGTGGCGAAGCCCAGCCTGTGGTCAACGGCGAATCCCGCGATGTATACGGCTCGAAGCAGCGTGCGGGATGCGGGGCTGGTGCTGGATGTGTATGTGACCCCGTTCGGAATCCGCGAGGCGGTTTTCGATGCGAAGCGTGGCTTCATGCTGAATGGGGAGCGCGTGAAACTGAATGGAGCGTGCCTGCATCAGGAAGCGGGGTGTGTGGGCTCGGCCGTGCCGGAGCGGATGTGGGAGCGGCGGCTTGAACTGCTGAAAGAGATGGGATGCAACGCGATCCGGACGAGCCATAACCCGTACGCGGAGGAGTTCCTGGACCTGTGTGACCGGATGGGATTTCTTGTGATGAATGAGGCGTTCGATGAATGGAAGATCCCGAAAGGAATTCGCAGTGGCTACCACCTTTATTTCGATGAGTGGTACGAGCGCGATTTGTTGAACTTTATTCATCGCGACAGGAACCATCCATCGGTGGTGCTGTGGAGCGCGGGCAATGAGGTTCCGGATCAGGGTTCTGCGGAAGGTGCGGAGACGCTGCGCAAGCTGCTGCGGGTGTTTCACGCAGAGGATCCGACACGGCCGGTGACGGTGGCGTGCGATCACATTGCGTCGGAACCGCCGAGTGAGACCGTTCGGCCGGAGTTTCTGGCGCAGTTGGATGTGGTGGGCTACAACTATGTAAATCGCTGGCGGGAACGCGCGCAGTTGTACTACAGCCTCGATCACGACACGTTTCCGGAGCGTCCGGTGATCGGGACAGAGAGCAGCGGGATGGGCGGCGTTCGCGGAGACTATCGCGGTTTGGTGGAGGATACTCCGGCCGCGGGGCAGGGGATGGCGAGGATGCCTGGCGGGAGAGCCATCGACACGGAACAGCTTTGGAAATTTGTGGGCTCGCACGACTATGTTTCGGGCGATTTTATGTGGACAGGTATCGACTACCTGGGCGAGGCGAAATGGCCGGCGAAGGCAGCGTCGTCGGGAGCGATCGACACGTGCGGCTTCAAGAAGGACGGCTTCTACTTCTATCAGAGCCAGTGGACGGCTAAGCCGATGCTGCACCTGTCTCCGCACTGGAACTGGAAGGGCAGAGAAGGACAGTTCATCCCAGTGACCTGTTATACGAATTGCGACACGGTGGAGCTATTCATCAATGGCAGATCGGTGGGAGTGAGAGGCTACCAGTTTCCGCGTTACGGGATGCAGGGCCGGTACGGAAACTACGCGCCGCGCGACCAGGTGCTGAGGACAACAGCGGACCTGCACCTGGCGTGGGACGTCCCCTACGAGCCCGGAACGCTGAAGGCAGTGGGGACGAAGGATGGAGTGGCGGTGGTGACGATGGAGGTCGCGACGACCGGTGAGCCAGCGGCTATTCGGCTGTCGGCGGACCGCGCGGAAATTACAGCGGACCGCCGGGATGTCGCGCACATCACGGTGGAGATACTGGATGATCAGGGGCGGGTGGTGCCGCTGGCGGAGAACGAAGTGGTCTTCGAGGTGACAGGCGAAGGCAGGCTGATCGGGGTGGACAACGGGAATCCGCAGAGCCATGACAGCTACAAGGGGAACCGCTGCAAGGCGTTCAACGGGATGTGTCTTGCGGTGGTGAAGCCGACGGGAAAGGCGGGCGGCGCAAAGATTGCAGCGACCTCGGCGGGACTGCGGCCGGCTGCGGTGTCGATTGCAATGAAGGGCTGACCTCTATTCGTGGAAGTGATAGGCGACGCCGATGGTGACGACGCTGGGATGGAGGTCTTTGATGGGAAAGCCCATCCAGGTCTGGTACTCATAGTCTCCGCGCAGGTTGAGGGAGCGGGTGAGTTGGAAGTCTGCTCCGCCGCCGAAGGTGTAAATGTTGTAGGCAACGTTTGCGACGTTGTTGTGGAAGTTATAGACGCCGCGTCCGTACATCACCTTGGCATACGGGACCAGAGGGCCGCGATGGAGGAAGATGCGGGGGCCGATTTCGTAGGTTCGCTCGTAGACGGTGGAGTCAGACGTGGGCTTGCTGTTGCGGAAGTCGAACTCGCCTCCCCAGTGGTTTCGTATGTCGAAGGTGGTGTAGAGAGAGCCGCCGATAAGCTTGATGGGGTTGAAATTGTAGTTGGATTGGGTGAAGACGAAACCTCCCCCGACCTGGAGATCGCCAAGGCGGCTGGCGGTCTCGCGCTGGGCGTTGGCGGAGAGCGAGGCGCAGGCTGCGAAGGAGATGGCAACCAGCGCCGCTGCCAGCACGCGGTGGGCCAGACGTGCGCCGCTGGTTCGGCATTCAATCCGCTGAAGTTGCAGCGTCATTCCCTGGGTTTGCCCGTCGTTCATCATCTCTCCTGCCCGGCATAGACGATTGCTGAATCACGGCGATTACGGGGCTGCGCCAGAGTATCATCGCAGGCGACCCATTTCCTCCAGTTTTATAGGAATCTGGATGGAAAGCGGACAGCGGGCGGCCGCGCAAAGTCGAACCCACGAGATTTAATGCCCCTTATCCGGCTTTCTGTGTAAATCTAGATTATCTGTGTAAACTCTTGCGAAGAGTAACTGGTCTCATGTATCACTTGGCTGGTACATTATGCGTCCTCGGTTCGTTTGGCTGATCGTTCTTCTTGTTGTTGGGCCTGGTGTGTTCGGCCATGCTTTTGCGCAATCCTGCTCCGGCAATCAGACCACCTCGGTGAGCGGCAATGTGTATGCGCCCAACGGAATCGATCCTCTGCCCAATGTGACCGTCTATATTCCAACCACCACGGTGGACCCGTTTACCCCGGGGGTAAGCTGTCCGATCGCGGGAGCACCTTTATCGGGAAGCCCACTGGTTGGCTCGATCACCGACGTGAACGGGCATTTCCAAATTTTAGGTGTGCCGGTGGCGAGTAATATCCCGCTGGTAATGGTTTCGGGACGGTGGCGGAAGCAACTGACGATCCCCAGCGTGACGGCTTGCGTAGATAATCCGATGCCGGCGAATTTTGCCGTGATGCCACAGAATCAGTCTCAGGGAGACATCCCGAAGATTGCGATTGCGACCGGCGCCGTGGATCAGGTTGAGTGCGTGCTGCGGAAGATGGGGATTGATCAGGCGGAGTTCACTGATCCTGCGGGGTCGGGTCGAATCAATTTGTACACGGCCAGTCCGATCGGGGCAGGCTCTATTGGCGCTGGGGCGCGGGTCGATGCCGCCACTCCATCCGCGGCAGCCTTGATGGGCGACACCAATGTACTGAATTCCTACGACGTGCTGATGCTTCCCTGTGAAGGCGGACAGACCCTCCCCGCCCGGCCAGCGGCGCAACTGGCGAACTTGCTGACTTTTGCAAATTCGGGCGGTCGTGTGTATGCCAGCCATTTCAGTTACGACTGGCTTTTCCAGAATCCACCATTCGACAAAGTTGCCAACTGGGCGGTTAATCAAGCATCACTTCCGAATGGAAATGCAACGGTTGACGTCAGTTTTACCGGCGGCAAGACTCTGGCGGATTGGCTGCAGCTTCCGGTGATCAACGCCAGCACTTCCTACGGGCAGATGGCGCTGAACACGCTTCGCCACGACCTGAATGGAGTGATTGCGCCGACTCGATCCTGGCTGACTCTCAATACGGGAACGGCGAAGGACCCCAACCCGGTAATGCAATTGGTCTTTGATACGCCAATCCCTCCTGCCGGACTGGTTGTGAACCAATGTGGCCGTGTCCTGTTCAACGAGTATCACGTGGAAAGCGGTAACAGTTCGCCTAATGTGACGTTCCCTGCCGAATGCGACAACGGGCCGATGACGCCGCAGGAAAAGTTGCTTGAGTACATGCTGTTTGAACTGACGGACGAGGGCGGCCAGCCATCGCTTGACCCGGCGACACAGAGCTTTGGCTCTGAGGCGATCGGTTTTCCGAGTGCGGCGAAGACATTTACGTGGACCAACAACTCCAGCTTCACGCTGCGGGTATCCGGGGTATCAAGTACCGGGGACTTCGCGCTGACTTCGAACAATTGCGGAACGGTTTTGGGCGGAGCGAGTTGCCAGATCACTGTGGTGTACACACCGACGGCACTGGGTCCGGTGACCGGTACGCTGTCGGTAACCGCGCAAGGATTTTCGCAGACGTCTGCGTTGACGGGCACGGGCACGCCGGGCTACACGCTGTCGGGCTCGACGCTGGCCTACGGCAATCTGGATATCGGCGCCAAGGCGGCCCAAACGTTGACGTTATCGAACATCGCGAGTGGACCTCTTCCCACTCCGCCGTTTGTAACGACCGGGCAATACCAGGTCAGCACTTCGGCTTGCGGAGCGACCATTGCGGCCGGCGCAAGCTGCCAGGTCAGCGTGACTTTCGTGCCGACGGTGACGGGACCGCAGAGTGGGACGCTCGGGGTAAATTCGAGCAGCCTGCTCTACAACGGGCTCTCCGCGACGCTGACGGGCAATGGCGTCGATTTCACGCTCAGTCTGAATCCGACGAGCGGGTCGGTGATTGCCGGAGACTCGACCAGCACGACGGCGACGCTGACTCCAATTGCCGGCTTCAGTTCACCGATCTCCCTGGTTTGTCAGATCGGGGCGGTGGCTACCAATTGCGGACTTTCGACGTCGACATTTACCCCGACGGCGGTGACAACCGTGACGGTGAGCCTGGCCACTACCTCGCAATTTACCGTAATCGGCTATGGAGGGTTTGGGGGCAGGGGTTATCTGTGGCTGGTGGGGCTGGGGTCGGGCCTGCTGCTTTGGCGAGGGCGCAGAAAGGCGGGCGCGATGCTACGTTCGGGACTCGCGGTGGCGCTGCTGGCGGCGATTGGGCTGGGGATGTCGGGATGCACAGGAAAGCTGCCGGCGGCCAACGCGGCGTATACCGGCCCGGGAAGCTACACGGTCAAGATGACTGCGACGGATGGATTTCTAGTTCATTCGGCTACTTACACGCTTAGCGTTACTGCGAAGTAGGGCGCGCGCGAGATCGACCGGGAACGGGGTGGGGAAGTCGACTCCCTCGATCGGTCCTCGAAGATGTGGGTTAGCGGAGGCCGGGGTAGGTTCGGTATGCGAGAAGCTGGGAACTGAATGAAGTTCCGCTGAGACGCGATGTCTTGAGCAGGATTTCGAAGTAGGGAAAGCTCTTGGCGTGCATCGAGTCCATGAACTTTTGCAGGCTATTGTTCGAGGTAAGGAACTCGGCGGCGGCACAGGTCGCGTCGGAGTCCGTACCGGCCAGGATGATGACGCTTCCAGTCTTGCCGGGATTGGCGAGATACGCGATGGTGGCATAGCCGACCAGGGCATTTGAATCGTGGATCACGGGGTAAAGCGCCTGCTCACCGGGTTTGGGATTGCGGTTGGAGACAAAGGCCTGGGAGTGTGCATCATCGTAGTCCGTGATGAAGTTCAGCTGCTCGTCGAAGAGGTGGACCCAGGGATTGGCCTTCTTGCCGCCGATCAGGATGACGTTGTGGCGCTTGAATGAGTCGGCGACATAGTAGCGAGCCAGTGTGAGATCGGTTTGGGACGTCACCGGGATTTGATTAAGGACGAGCTCCGCGGCGCGAACTCCGCCGAAGGTGACGAGGTTGTGAGCGAAAAGCTGGTCGAGGTCGGCTTTGCGATCCGCCCCAAGGTCTGAGGACTGAATCTGGCGCATGTAGTTACGGCTAAGGTAGTCCTCCAGCGATACGGGGCGGCGGACGAGATCTTCGGTGACACTGAGGGAGTCGTCGGGGAGTACAACGTCGGTTTGCTGATGATTGTCGAGGAAATCACCCCACAACGATGCGACCGCCGGCTTCCCGTCCCAGGGGTTGAAGGCTTTGCGCATCGCACGATCCTGCTGATACAGCAGGAGACAAGTCACCGAAAGGGCGGCGCAGGCAATGGCCCACAGGATGTTTCCGAGGCGGTTGTGCGGCATTCGGGCAGACGCCATCTCAAGCTGGGTCGCCTCGGGCTGGGTCGGCTGTGCCGGACGGACCGGCGTGGCCTGAAGCTGCGCGATGGGTAAGCGCGGGCGGAAGAACGGTCTGTATCCGCCGCGTGGAATCTCCAGGATCAGGGGCTCGTGCGCTCCTTCCGTGGCGAAGTAGAGCTCGATGCGTTTTCTCAGTTCGGTGGCGTTGACCCGGACGATATTGTCCTGACTACGGTCGTAGGCCAGGCTTCTGCCGAAGACCTTGGCGCCGATCTCCTGCTCGTGGATTTCGGGGCAGCCCTCTTTCAGCGATTGGCCACCGACATAGAGGAGGAAATCCCTGAGTCGGGCAGACCGCGCGAACTGCGCACTTGCGGCGACGCGATCGATGAGCGCACGCCGCTCTTCGATGGTCGGAGGATTGGACGCCTCTTTGATAGGAGTATTTGCCAGTGAAGCCATGACTAGTCCACGCAAAATTTGTGCGAGCGCACAAGTTTAGCACGTGGAATGGTGAGCTGTTCCGTACACGGCAATCTCACTATAACCCCATGCAAAACAATTAGTTAGAAAACTTCTTACGGTAAAGTACCGAGCCATCTTCCGGTAAATTAACTTGCTCGCTCCGAATGCTCTCTCCAGTATGAGCATCGACGGATTTCCGTCCATCTGCAGTCCTCAGTCTTTGCGCAAGAAGACAGGTTCAATGCAGCGATGATTTGTTCGAACAATTTTGGAGGTTCCAGTGTTTAATCCACGCAACCGCGGTATGGTCGTCCGGCTTGGAGTCGTTCTTGTCCTCACTCTGGGATTCACGATATGTGCAATCGCTCAGCGTTACCTGGGCAGCATTCAGGGCCTGGTGTCGGATCCGACTGGTGCAAACGTAGCGGGAGCTGCCGTTACCGCTGTCGAGGTCACGACCAAGTTCAAGACGGAGGTCAAGTCGAATGAGTCGGGGACCTACAACTTTGCTGCGCTGAATCCAGGCACATATTCGATCTCGGTTGCGGCTGCGGGTTTTAAAGGCGAAACGGTGACCAGCGTTGTGCTGACCGTCGGACAGATGCAAAATGTGGATTTCAAGCTGACCGTAGGTGCGGCGACCGAGTCGGTGGAGGTGAGGGCGGAAACCAGCCTGCTCGATTCAGGGTCGGCGAATATTGCGACGACGCTGAGCACGCAGGAAGTAACCGACCTGCCCAACATCGGCCGCAATCCCTATGTGATGGCGACTCTGGCCCCGGGAGTGATCAACGGCGGCTCGGGCGGATACTTTCAAGGCAAGTCAAGCCAGTTCACCAACCCGTTCAGCGGAGTGGCCGTACAAATTGTCTCGGATGGCAGTGGCGGCCACAACCGATTGACGCTCGACGGTATTCCCAACGATCCGGCGGAACGGCTTTCCGGTGCCTCTTACAGCGGCTTTGTACCCTCCCCGGAGGCGGTGCAGGAGGTCAAGGTACAGACTTCGATCTTCGATGCCCAGGTAGGCCACGGCAACGGGACCACCACCAATTCGGTCGCGCGTTCAGGCAATAACCACCTCCATGGCGCCGCCTACTATGTATTTCAGAACACGTACTTGAACGCCAACACGTCGGAAAAGTCGTTGATCCACGCGTCAAGGAACAACGATCAGCTGAGCCAGACCGGCTTCGTGGTGGACGGCCCCGTATTCATCCCCAAGATCTACGATGGCAGAGACAAGACCTTTTTCATGGTCGCTTTCGAGCGCTACGCCTCGCATCAGGCGGTCAACTATGGGAGCCGTGTCCCCACCGTGGCTGAACGCATCGGCGACTTTTCGGACCTGTGCGGTACATTCAACAGCTCCGGACTTTGCACGTCGGGTATTCAGATCTACGATCCACTTTCTCCGGTCGACACGAATAGCAATCGTACCAATTTTTTCGCCAATAACCTGATAACACCGAGTCACATTTCGCAAGCAGGCCAAAGCCTGTTGAGCTACTATCCACTGCCTAATGTTCCCGGAGTCTCGGCGTCGACTGGCAACAACTACATCGCCACCCAGACCTCCTATGCCAGCACCTATCCCTCTTTCATCGCCCGCTTCGACCAGGCATTTGGCGCGAAGAACAAGCTGAGCGCGATCATTTTCCGCTCCGGCCTCACCCAGCAAGGTCCGCATGAAGGCTTTCCCAAAGAGATCGGACCGGGCGACTGCGGGGTCTGCTTCTACCACGTGTATCGCAATAACCGTGGGGGAAGTCTCGACGATGTCCACCAGTTCTCCAGCTCGCTGTTGCTGGATTCGCGGCTGGGCGTGCTGTGGCACCCATTTGGCTTGGTTTATCCGGACAACCTCGGCTTCGATCTTTCACAGGTCGGAATCTCAAGCGCGGGACTTCCATACTCCTCATTCCCTGGCATCAATCCTTCTGGCTACTCCCAGTTGCCCGCCGCCGCCCGCGGTCAGATCAGCACCAACATGACCGGCGCCCTGGAAGAGGTCCTGACCAAGAGCATCCGAACTCACACCGTGCGCATTGGCTTTGAGGGCAACCTGATCCACTACAACGTCCAAAATCCTCAGAGCGGTTTTGGCGCCTTCAACTTCGACAGCCGATTCACTCAGAAGAATTATCAGACGGGTGACTCTACTTCGGGCAATGCTGCCGCTGCTCTGTTGTTGGGAGCGTTCAGCTCCACAACGTATAGCATCACACCGGCTTATGCGCTCCAGCAAATTTACCTGGCTCCTTTCCTCCAGGACGATTGGCGCGTCACCCCCAAGCTCACCGTCAACCTGGGCGTCCGCTGGGATTACGAGTCCCCTTTCACGGAGCGCTATAACAAGCAGGTTTCGGGATTCTGCACCACCTGCACGAATCCCCTGCAAAGCTCTGTGGCCGGTCTTCCTTTGAAGGGAGGGCTGCAGTACGCAAGCGGAAGTAATAGGTTTCCCTACTCTAAGGACCTGAACAATTTCCAGCCGCGCATTGGGGCGGCTTATCAGGCGTCATCGAAAACAGTGGTTCGTGCGGGCTTCGGAATCATCTACTTCAACACGCTGGAAAGCCCGGTTGGCACGGGTTTCAGCCAGACTACGTCCTACAACAACTTCACGGCCAACACGCCGCTGAACACGCTCAACAATCCTTTCCCGAGTGGGGTACTGCTACCCACCGGAAGCTCGCTCGGACTGGGGACGGCCATTGGAAGCAATATCAGCTTCTATGACCCGAACCATGTCCAACCCAAGAGCACACAGTACTCGGCCAGCATCCAGCAGCAGTTTCCCGGAGTTTCGCTGCAAATTGCTTACGTGGGTGCTCGTCCCACGCGGCTCGAAGTCAACCACAACATCAATATCGTACCGGCGCAGTATTGGAACCAGGGCGGAATCGGGGCAAACTTCTTGACGGCGCAAGTCGCGAATCCGCTGGCGGGTCAGATCCCGACGAACTCGGGGTTGAATGGAGCAAAGATTCAGCAATCGAACCTGCTGATTCCCTTTCCTGAGTTTGGATCGGTTACGGAGAACGGCTCTTCGATTGGTAGCGCTCCGTACAACGCGCTGCAGATTCAGGTCTCCCATCCGATGCGGCATCATGTGTCCTTCCAGGCAAACCTAACCTGGGACAAGGTCATGGCGCACACCTTCTACTACGACGATTACTCAGCGGGAATCGGCAAACTAGCGTCGCAGCAGGACGGCAATCCGACGATTTTCGCGAATGTTTTCGGCACCGTCGAACTGCCGAAGTTCCTGGACAAGTCCGCCTACATGCGGCTTCCCCTGGGCGGCTGGAAGCTGAACACTGTGGCGCGTTTCAGCAACGGTCCCCTGGTAGGCCTGCCCGGCGGATCCAAAATCATCGGCAACTACAGGCAGCCGAAGCAGAGGTATTCCCGAGAATTCAACACGTGCTACTTGAGCGCGAGCAATCCCGATCCCGTCACAGGGGCCGTTACTTATACGGCCCAACAGACGGCATTTGGT
The DNA here is from genome assembly GCA_030775885.1 of Acidobacteriota bacterium. Taxonomy (GTDB): domain Bacteria; phylum Acidobacteriota; class Terriglobia; order Terriglobales; family Acidobacteriaceae; genus Edaphobacter. Next base: position 12,223 of record JALYIG010000360.1, read on the forward strand.
TCAAACGGTTTGGCTACAAGGATTGACTGTGACTCCCAGTCTTCCACGCCGGCCTTCCAGCAAAGGATCGCGTTCGAGTCCCAGACGAATCCGGGCGTGCTGCAAATTCGTCAGCCTCTCAAGCCCCTGATGGATGTGTCGGTGTTCAAGCAGTTCATCGTGCGCGAGGGCGCCAGCTTCGAGATTCGCGGGGAGTTCTTCAACGTGATGAACAGTCCAATCTACGGCGGCCCAAATACTGGTTTGGGATCCGCAACGGCTGGGTCCGTGCTTTCGTACAGCACCGCTTTCCCGAATGGGTTCTTCAACCAGGCAAACGATGCTCGTATCGGACAACTTACCGCACGGCTTAACTTCTAGCCAACACAACGGGCCTTCGCATGTGCCGATGCGAACGCCCGTCTCCGCCACGCATCTCCCTCTTAAAGCAAGGGGCTTTACTCAAGCGAGAATGCCCCCTGCATCGCCTCCTCCAACCGTAGTGCTTGCGAGGGTGCGTCGACCACTTACATTTCAGCCCTGCCAAAAAGGAGAGTGATGGCAACGAATCCGATACCGGTCGAACCGAAGACGTTGCCCTTAGCCGCCATCCTGTTAAAAATGATTGCCTCGGGCAAATCGGTGCCCTCGAAAGTGCGGGACAAGTGATCCCTGTCTACATCAGACGAACCTCCGCCAGGGCAACCATTTCAGGAATGATTCTCCTGCTCGGCATGTTGGCCGAGGGTGCCGCGATTGCATGCGCCGCACAGGCTCCTTCCACATCGAATGCAGCGCTCAGGCAGGGATTCGCGTCGCCCCCTCCGCAGGCCCGTCTCCGGTGTTACTGGTGGTGGTTGAACGGCAACACCACAGAAGAGACGATTACACGCGATCTTACGGAGATGAGCCGCAAGGGGTTCGGCGGTGTGTTGCTGGTGGATGCAAACGGTTCCAGTCAGAATGGCAACGACAATGTTCCTGCGGGTCCGACATTCGGAAGTCCGGCTTGGGTTCGACTTTACGTCCATGCCCTCAAGGTGGCTGCGCAGTTCAATCTTGACGTGACGCTTAATATTACGAGCGGGTGGAATCTTGGAGGTCCCGACGTAACTCCCGACCAGGCGTCGAAACTTCTTACCTGGTCGAGGACCGGGATCGAAGCAGGCAAGGCGATCAACGGCTTACTGGCGATGCCCCCGGCGAAGAATGGGTTCTATCGGGACATTGCAGTGTTGGCTTATCCGCTGAATCACGGACTCGCTCTGCCGGGTGAGACCGCCGCTGGACGGCCCGCCATCCGTGCATTGAAATTCAAAACGGCATCGATGGAGACCGGAATATCGATGCCTCCTTCGCAACCTCTGCTGGAGGATGTCCCCTCGACTCCCGGAGAGCAAGACACGGATCTGCAAAACGTAATTGATGTAAGCGCGAAAATGGACAAGGCGGGGCGACTGGACTGGCAGCCTCCATCCGGCGGCGCATGGGAGATTCTCCGAATTGGTTTCACCGATTCGGACGCGCGCGTGTCGACTGCAAGCGGAGCGTGGCAGGGGCTGGCGATCGACTACCTGGACCGCGGCGCGTTCGACACCTATTGGGACCACACCGTAGCGCCACTGCTTGAATTGGCTCGTCCGTATCTGAAAAGCACGCTCAAGTATCTTGCGACAGATAGCTGGGAGGTTGGCGGAACGAACTGGACAGCGCGATTTGCCGAGGAGTTCCGGACGCGGCGGGGATACGATCCTCTACGCTATCTGCCGATTGTTGCGGGGCGCATTGTCGATGATCGTGCTGCCAGTGATCGCTTCCTGAATGATCTGCGACGCACCGTTGGTGACCTGATTACCGATCACTACGACCATTTCTCCGAGCGCGCAAAGGCATACGGTCTTGGTACTCAGTGCGAGTCCGGCGGCCCTCACGGCGCTCCAATGGACGCGCTCGAGACCTTTCGCTCCGCAACGGTGCCACAGTCGGAGTACTGGGCCCAATCCGCAGAGCACCGCTCTAGCGATGAGGACAGGTTCTTCGTCAAGGAGGCTGCCAGCGCGGCAAACATCTACGGCAAGCAACTGGTCGCGCAGGAAGGGATGACCAGTATCGGGCCGCAGTGGAGCGAATCCTTAGCGACTGATCTCAAGCCGACATTCGACCAGGCGTTGACTGAGGGAATGAACCGCCTGGTGTGGCATCAGTTCACGTCATCGCCAAAATCGTTTGGCGTGCCAGGGAATGAATACTTTGCGGGGACACATTTGAATCCGAATGTGACCTGGTGGGATCAAGCGGAGCCGTTCTTTCGTTATCTCAATCGTTCGCAGTGGCTGATGCAGCAGGGGCATGCGGTAAACGATGTGCTGTATTTCTATGGCGACGAAGTGCCGAATTTCGTTCGCCTGAAGCAAGACGATCCTGCACACGTGCTGCCGGGCTACGACTATGACGTTACCAATGAAGACGCCCTGCTGCACTCGCTCACACTGCACGACGGAGTCCTTTCTTCGCCCGCCGGAAATATATATCGGCTGCTGGTTCTGCCGACAGGACGCAGGTTGAGTCTCGCCGCTCTGAAGCGTATCGCCATGTTTGTTGAGCAGGGCGGCAGCGTTGCGGGGCTCGAGCCTCTGGGACCCACGGGAAATCCGGGGCAGATGGACGCGGAGAAGTTCACTCATCTGGCAAAGGCCCTATGGGATAGTTGCGCAATTCCGTCTCGGACCTATGGCCGCGGCACGGTTATTTGCGGCACGAAGGGCCGGGAAGCGATGCAAGCACTCAAGGTTCCCGCCGACTTTGAAGATGCGTCCGGCAAACTCGACTACGTGCATCGCGCCGACCAGTTGCGGGACATCTACTTCGTGAGGAATGGCGGAGCGCTGGCCGTCGATACAGTAGTCGGCTTTCGTGTGAGTGGGCGTGCACCGGAGATTTGGGATGCCGTGAGCGGGGCCGTCCTTCCGCAAATGAGATACGACGTTGAGGGCGCTCAGACGCGCTTGCCATTGCATCTTGATGCATATGGGTCAGCCTTCGTGATCTTCGAGCGTGAGTCGGCCCTGCACCTTACGCAGGTTGTCAAAGATGGCACCGCAGTGAACACGATGCTGACAAGCGCAAGCGAAAGAGGCGGATTCGTTTTTCAGAACGCCAGTCCAGGCTCATATCAGGGCAAGCTTTCGGATGGGCGTCGAGTGACCGCGCAAGTCCGGGAGAAAAAATCGACTGAACTTCCTGCGAGTCAGTGGAGCATTGCCTTCCAGGCGGATCGCGGGGCGCCGCAAGGCGATCAGAAACTGAAGGCCTTCGAGTCATGGAGTGATTCCAAGGACCAGGGCATCCGCTATTTTTCAGGCACAGCAACATATCGCACCAGCATCATTGCGAAACCTGCGCCGGACGAGCGCGTCTTCCTGCAATTGACGGACCTTCGCGAAATCTGCACGGTGCGTATTAATGGCAAAAATGCCGGGACTATCTGGGCAATGCCATACCGGCTGGATATTACCGACAGCCTTGCCGAGGGCAGCAATACCATCGAATTGGAAGTGACCAATCTCTGGCCAAACCGGATCATTGGGGACGCGCAGCCTTCCGCTACGAAGACTTACACGAAGACAAATATTCGCAAGTATACGAAAGACTCGCCGCTGCTTCCTTCAGGATTGATTGGGCCGGTTTCGCTGGATGTTGAACGCGTGGCGAGGTTCAATATCGCTGAAGCCGGAAGTTAAAAGGAGCAGCGTGATCTCCCG
>JALYIG010000361.1 GCA_030775885.1 Acidobacteriota bacterium
TGCGAATGGAGGAGCGCGCCCAACTCTCTGATCTGCGCAGTCTGTACGTCTTCTCGCGGCAGGACACGCCTCCAGTGCCTCTTAATGAGGTGGCGACGATGTCCCTGGATCCGGTAACGCCGAAAATCCGGCGCTTCGATCAGTACCGGACCATTACTGTGCAGTGCTGGCCGACCCAAGGACATCTACCTTCGGAAGTAATCGCGGCGGCCATGCCAAAGCTGGAAGCGTTCCGGAAGCAGCTTCCCGACGGGTTTATATTCCGCTTCGCCGGCGAGCAAAAAGAGCAGGTCAGCGGATTTGCTGATCTCACTACGGTGCTGCTCATTTGCATTAGCGCTATTTACTTGGCACTCCTCGCACAGTTCAGGCATGGGTTCAAACCACTCATCGTCTTTGCCGCCATTCCTTATGGCGTTGTCGGCGCCATCGTCTCACTCGCCATCATGGGCCAGCCATTCGGATTCATGGCGTTCCTTGGGATCATCAGTCTCATCGGTGTGATTGTGAGTCATATCATCGTTCTGTTTGAGTTTATCGAGGAGCGAAGAGAAGCGGGCGAGGAACTGGAACTGGCACTAATCGATGCCGGTATCCTTCGGCTACGGCCGGTCATGATCACGGTTGCGGCTACGGTGATTGCTTTGTTTCCCCTGGCTGCCCACGGCGGTCCGTTGTGGGAGCCTCTTTGCTATGCACAGATCGGGGGCCTGACGATCGCCACTTTCGTGACCCTGGGGCTGGTTCCCGTCCTCTACTCCTTCGTCGTGCTGGACCTCAAGCTGATCCATTGGGAACACGAGGAGCGAACGGGCTCCGTTGCACCCGAGAAAGCTTCGAAGATTCCTATGACATCCGGGATAGGCGCGTGACCACTATGCACATTGGACACTTCATTCAATACGCAACACTACTGTCAATTCTCATGGGAGGCCTCGGCCTGGTTGTCGCGGTCGGGATTCACCGCGAGCAGGCGAAGACGCAGATCTTCCTGGCACTGTCTGCCCAGTATGACGAATTGTTGAAGAACTCTTCGGCGGCATTCTGGCTGAGTGTGCCAGTTGGCGCGGAGCTTCCTGAGCGGACAGATGATTTAACCATCTCGATGTTTCGATTCTGCACTCTGGTTTCATTGACCTACCTTCTATTTCTTGAACACCGCATACCGAAAAGGATGTGGGAGTTGATGCTGCGTTCCGCTGAGCGGAGGTTCCGAAGCCCATTGTTTATGCGGGAATGGGAGCATGTGAGAACTGAATTCGAAGCATTTCCGGAGTTCATTGCTCTTGTTGCTTCCGTGCATCGCATGTCGCCCCATAGTGAAAACCTTGGCGCTGGACCCGCGCGACCCGTGCAGAAGGGGGGGCACGAATCGCCATGCTGACATCCTCGCAGCTGAAGAAGATATCGATCTTTGCCTGCCTGAACGACGCGAACCTCGTGTGGCTCTCGCAGCAGGCTGCCGATCTTCATTTGGAACCGGGTGAGTATCTTATTCACGAAGGGGAGCCCACCCCCTTCTTTGTCGTGATGAGAGGAACCACGGAAGTGCTCAAAGACGTCATGGGGCGTCAAACCGAAGTCTCAGAGCACAAGCCAGGCGATTTCTTTGGCGAATTGGCCATTCTCATGGCAACGGCAGCTCCTGCCTCCGTCCGCGCGAAGACAGCATGCCACTTGGCAAGGCTCGATCCTCAACACCTCCAGGAATTGATTCGACGCTCGCCCGAGTGCAGCGCGTTGATTTTGCAGACGCTCAACGAGCGCGTACAAGCCGTGCAGAAGTACATGCTGAATCTTCCCTCCACCCGCGTACAGATCGTCGGATCGAAATTCGATGATGGCTGCCGGGAGATTCGCAACTTCTTGAGCATGAATCGAATCCCTTATGAGTGGGTCGACCGCGATCGAAGTGCACAGCTGGCCTCAGCTGACCCGGTTTGCGGTGTCGCGGGGCTATCCGTCGTGGTGGATGGCACGTTTTGCGTCAGCCATCCTCCGACGGTACGCAAGGTGGCGGAAGCGCTCGGATTCCAAACGGCTCCCCATCGTCAAAGCTATGACGTGGTGATTATTGGAGGCGGCCCTGCGGGTCTGGCTGCCGCCGTATACGGGGCCTCGGAAGGGCTGAGTGTTTTACTGGTGGAGCGCAGGGCTCCTGGCGGTCAGGCGGGCACATCTTCTCGAATCGAGAATTACCTCGGCTTCCCCAATGGCATCTCAGGAGACGATCTCAGTCAACGCGCGTTCCGGCAGGCAGTTAAGTTTGGAGCCGAAGTGGTTCTTACCCGCGAGGTCCAGGAGATCATTCCACAACTCAACGGCGCGTATACGATTGGGCTCGATGGAGACGATAAGGTTGACACAAAGACCGTCATCTTGGCGACCGGGGTTGCTTGGCGCAGACTCGAAGCGGAGGGCGTCGATCGCTTCATCGGACGTGGAGTCTTGTACGGGGCTGCACGTACCGAGGCAACAACTGTGGCAGGAAAGCGCGTCTTTATTATCGGCGGCGGCAACTCTGCCGGCCAGACTGCACTGTTCTTCGCAAATTACGCAAGTTCAGTGACCGTGTTGGTCCGCGGCGAAGATCTGAAGCGCAGCATGTCGCAATACTTGATCGATCAGATTGCACTGGTGCCGCGCATTCGGGTTGAGACGGAGACTCAGGTGGTCTCTGCGGACGGCACGGATTGTTTGAAAACAATAGGCACCCGGAAAAGAGAGGAGTCTGTCATTCGCCGGGCTGCAGATGCACTGTTTGTCATGATCGGCGCCGATGCAGTAACCAATTGGTTACCACCTCAACTCCGACGCGAAAACGGCTATGTCTGCACGGGACGCGAGGTGAGCGACAGGCCAGGTTGGGCGGCAGATCGCAGCCCATTTCTGCTCGAAACAAATCTTCCGGGCTTCTTCTGCGTAGGTGACGTTCGCTACAACTCGATCAAGCGCGTTTCTAGCAGCGTAGGAGAAGGCAGCATGGCCGTCGCTTTCGTGCATCAATATCTCTCGTGCTGTTCAAACCGATCACTCGCAGCGTAGCTAAAACAACGAGTTCGCAGCTATAACGCACCTGAGGCTGCTGTACCGAATTGATATCGCGCGCCAAGCCAATCCTCAGTTCCTGCCAACTCATCGAGACCAAGCGAGCGCAATCCACAGCCGGTTAGGGCAATGGAGACTCTTTGTCGTCGGTTTCGGTTGGTCATAAATGGTGATGCTAATAACGATGGAACTGGAGCTTCGCAGAAGGAGGTTCTTCTAGCATCTCGGATTTTGTCACTGCTAGCAGGGCTTTGGCGAACGGCACCGTGTACGTTCCGCCTGCCACCATATGCTCAGCGGCTTCGATTTGGCGGATGGGCTTCATCTTCTTCAAAATCCCAAAGACGTGGGCACTGACTGGCTTATCGAGAAGAACCTGGACGGCTTCAGGACAGATTCCATTCAGCAGGTCCCTTTTCGCACGGATGGACTCGATACTGACATCCAATGCCGTTGCAATGCGCTCTTCCGTCAGACCGTTCTTGAGAGCTCCAAGCAGCATGAAGTGCTGAGCGATTGGCGGAATCTGGTTGACATGCCGGTTGTACGTGTAGGCCTCATCGTCGGTCGACAGCAGGCACTTGGCTTCGGTGACGCCCAACGACTTCAAAATTTCCAGACGGACGTGTGCCTCCAGCAGCAGGTATTCCCCTGGCACACGGGGGGAGACAACTAATAATTCGATCAGACCGATATGCTTCAGAGAGGCCGTGATGTGTCGGTAGAAGTCGCACGCTCGCTGTGCAGGCGTTATCGTTCTCTGGGGAACGATGATGTTTAAGGGTAGGGTTACGATTTGTTTTTCAAAAGCGGCCTGAACTGTGCTCTTCGGCAGCCTCTTCGCTCCCTGGCGAGCGTTCGCGATCGGCTTGATTCCCGCCCGCGGAAAGAAGAGCTCGTGACGGATTGAGTTCGAGAACAGCGCGCTCAAGTGATTTCTGATCTTCGCCTTGGTGCCTGGCGCGAGGTCTACGAGCGACCTCAGCCACTTTTCCACGGCGACCGCCTTGACGTCAATCGTAACATTCCCGGTTACAACCTCAGGCTCTTGTTCCATCATTCCATCCATCAGGAACCCAACCCAGATCGCTTTCGCCGGACATCATAAAACTTCCCCTCGCGCGCCCAGCCCAGGGTCCCTTCGTCGATCACACGAAAAACATTCCTCGCACGCGCGCCCCCGAAACCGCTGCAACCCTGGGCAGAGCCGTCCAGTCAGCTCCTAATTCGCTAGCCGGTTAAGAGAGGTGGGCTGGAGCGGATGCCATTTTTTATAGGCCATGCCTCGGTACTGACTACCGAGCGCTCCCCGCCAGTTGATTGAAGTTCGATCCCTTCGCCATCAATAAGCGACTACTTCGATGGCATTGATGATGGGATAATTCACAACCGGCATGAAGTAAAGTTCGATTCGGCCACTCGCACTCGCCTGGACATTTTCAAACGTTTTGACGACCGGCTGTGAACCGCCTTCGGCGAGGATGTCGAAATTTTTCATGAGCAGTACACCGTTGCACGCCACGTCGAAAACACGACTTCCGGGCCCACCGTTCTCCTTCCCGAACCAGGGCTCACGAAAATAGAGTTTCACTCGGTAGCGGGCCAGCGGTACGACGGGGATGTTGTACCAGAACCGCCCGATGCGATCCGACTCATAAATCCCAAGGTTGGCTCGGTCTGCGGAATCTGGCGACAGACCGTGACGTCCCCCGCTGAAGTAGCGATCAGACTCCCACAACTGCTTCTCGCTATCTACGAATGGTTTAGAACTAGCGACGATTCGAACCGGCAGGAGCTTTGCCGACGGCGCCGGCAGAATCTCAACAGCATTAAGCAGAGACACCTCACTGATGAAGTCCACGTGGATGGCACCATCGTTCTCTGGCGCAACACCAGTCACTACGGATGAGACTGCGATATTGTCGCCGCCGGCGTTGTCTACCACATCGATGTCCATGCCTGGCGCCGCGTTGACGGATAGGGTCGCTACATGGGTAGCGACCTCAAGAGCTGATGTCTCTGCGAAGTAAAAGTGAAGCTCATGAAAGCCTGGAGTCACGGGGAATACGCAGTGAGCAATCCCTCGAACGCCGTTGAGATAGAGGGGACCATCCTCAGTTCCTTCGATCCGCTGAGCGGGCAAGGAAACGTTGGAGCCGCCCTGACAATAGTTGCCGGCGGTCCAGGTGTTTCCGGAGTGGTCGACGTAAGTGTGGCCTGCGGGCCCCATTAGCGCTCGGACCAAGGCGGATCGTTGGGGCGGAATTTGGTCGGAATGGGCCGATTGCCGAACTTTTTTTGCCAGCTCACGCTGTACCGTCCAGGTTGACACTCCGGCGAGTGCCAGGATGAGGCCGATTGCTACCAATGGACGCGAGAACGATCTCTCTTGCAGAGGAACCTGGGTGATTGCATCCGCTGTGCCAGGATGCTTCTCATTGAGGACGATCGCTCTTTGGTTAGAATCGGCCTCAACCGCTGCCGACTCCGTCCCGTGTACCTTGAACGGAGCATCCATGCTCTGATGGACAAATAGAGGAGCATAGCGGCCCGAGGGGATTACCAGCCTGACAGGTCGGTCCGCACCTTCATGCTGGTAGATTTGCAGAAGACGTTTGCGGAGTGCGTGAACGGTAACTCGGACGATTGTATCGGTCTGGGGGTCGAATTCAGGCCGACGTCCCAGCGCCTCAACTGCGATCGAGTATTCCTTGATCTTATTTGCCCGCCCTTGGAAGTGCTCGTCGCATATATATTTCAGTACCCGGACAAGACTGACGGCGCGGCCTAGAACCCCGGAGGTCAGCAACCACTCCAGTTCCGCCCGCTCCGAATTTCCTCCGGGGCCCGCCGCGGTTCTAAACTCTTCATCCTCGGTCGCTGCCACAATGCGCAATTCTACGCCTCGCCTCGCTCAAGACGAGCGTGCTTCTTGACTCTAACCCAATCTAACGAGTGTCGGATCGGTACTCTAACTAACTCTAACATTCTAGCCATATCATTGAAAGGGATAGACTTCACTCCCAACCAGCCTCGCCTTCCGGTGCAACCGAACCTGCGAGATGCCCGCTAACCTTCTTTCACTTTGAATTCACAAGACACAAATCAAAGAAAACTCATAGTGTGGGTCGTCACAATTTCCCGGCCGCGTTCGCGCCTATGCTAAACAACAAGCCGGCAGCGTAGCGACGAAACTCCCGATCTACCGCAGCACTTAGCTGAGCCTTAGGAGAAGTACATGAAAGTTATTCAAACGAGATCGAGAATTATCCTTGCATCGGTCGCCAGCATCGTTCTGCTGTGCGCTGGAAGCTTGGTCTCCTTCGGCCAAGAATCGCGCGCTACCTTATCCGGCAAGGTCACAGATCCAACAAACGCCGTGGTTAGTGGAGCCACCGTAACTGTAACTTCCGTGGAAACCAGCGTCGTCCACACTGCGAAAACCAACGAGTCTGGAGAGTGGCGAGTGCAAGCCCTCAATCCCGGCCACTATTCCTTCGAGGTAAAGGCCACAGGGTTTAAAAGCGTTCAGCACAGTGCCATCGAACTCCAGGTCGGCGATCAGAAAACCGCGGATGTTCAACTGCAGGTAGGCGCGGTAACCGAGACCGTTGACGTTGCCACAGAGGGTTCGCTCATCGATACCGATGCCGCGGTTTCAGGCACGGTCATCACCACCAAGGAGTTGGAGGAACTACCTTCGCAGAGCCAGGTGCCAACTCTTCTGGCCGGCCTTACGCCGGGTGTCGTGGTCGGCAATGGTGTCTCCGGTGGAGTGTACCTCTGGTCCACGAACGGAGCATCCCAGATACAGGAAAACGGCAGCGGATCGGTCGCTGGCTCAGGCGCACAGAACAGTAATGCCGCCACACAGTACAGGTTAGATGGGGCGTACGACTCCAGTTCCGGCGGCACGATCGGCTTCATCCCGCCCCAGGATTCAATCTCCGAATTTCGCGTGACGTCGAATGCCTACGATGCCTCCATCGGCAGGCAGAGCGGCGCAACCATCGACATGGTCAGTAAGACGGGGACCAAAGACTTTCATGGCAGCCTGTACGAGTACAACCTGAATAACTTTCTGAATGCAAAAACCTGGGGAAATAGTTTCGCCCCGGCGGTTCATACCAATCAGTTCGGGGGGACGGTTGGAGGGCCGATATGGATTCCGCATCTATACGACGGTCGGAAGCGGAAGACCTTCTTCTTCTTCTCTTACGCCGGCATCCACAATACTGCCCCGGTCAACACCGGCTTTATGACCGTTCCTTCTCTTCTGGAGCGGAAGGGCGACTTCAGTCAGACCTGTTTTGTGACGAGCGGGATCATTTACGGAACGGGCGGAGGTTGCACAACAACGAAAACTCCGGTCCCCGCCACCCAGCCTTTCACGGTGTACGATCCTGCCACGATTGACCCGACCACCGGTAACCGCACGGCTTTTTTTCAGAATGCGATTCCGTCCGGTCGAATTTCTACTTTTGCAACAGCCATATTGGCTTTAATACCACCACCCGACAGAGCACCCGACCTTGGCATCTCCTCGGATGCGAATAACTTTGTAAAGAAAGAAGTCCAGCGCGATCTTTACCACGGCTACACGGTGCGGCTCGACCAGGCGTGGAACAATTCCAATCACTCCTACGCAAACATCAGCCGGAATAGTTATACGGAAGCGAGCTTCAATCCATTCGGCGGGTTTGCCAACGACGTTTTGAATAGCTTCAACCAAGCGCGAAAACAGCAAATCTTCACCTTGGACCACAACGTTGTCCTTAATCCACGCATGGTGCTGGACTTGAAGTACAGCGTTCTTAATACGTATGGCAACGCGTTCTCTCCATCCGCACATTTCGACGCCTCGTCCCTAGGACTGTCGAGCAACTACATCAGCCAGATGCCGGAGCAAGGCATTCCTCTATTCACCGGGCTGGTGAACGGAGCGGAGCAGGGGGGCCTTGGAACTGCGAACGGCGGTTCCTATACGACTGATACGTTTCAAACCATTGATGTCGATCTGACGCACTCTTACCGCAGCCACACCTTCAAGTACGGTTTTGAGCACTTGATTCAGCAGAATGCGGGCGGTAACCCCGCTGCTTCCGCTGGCAGTTTTAGCTTCGGCAGCGCTACCAATACCAGCGCCGATTCGTGGACATGCCTGAATCCAGTTAAAAACTGCGGCGCCAGCCAGGGAAATGGATCGAACGTCGCTCAGTTCCTGCTGGGACTGCCTACCTCGGGATCAATCTCCACCAACCCAACGGCATTCTGGTCGCAACACTACACGGCCGCCTACTTCCAGGACAACTGGCGGGTAACGTCCAAGCTGACGTTGGACCTCGGTCTTCGTTGGGACTTTCAGACGGGAGTGACGGAGCGGCACAACAAGAATTACACGCGCTACGATCCGACGTACGTCCAGACAGCCGTTACCACTCCGTCTCAGGCGAGCTATGCCACACTTGTCGGAACACCCTCTACCAACATCGGCGTGAACTTGCTGCAAGCTTACCGGCCTAGCGCCAGCACCTTCATTGCGACAGGCGCCATCGGCTATTCTGGCGTACATGGTACGCCTAGAACGCTTTATAACCCGCGATACCTTTACTTCCAGCCGCGCCTCGGTTTCGCTTATCGGTTTCATCCCAGAACTGTTTTACGTGGGGGGTTGGGCCGGTTCGCTCAGGCCAGCTTCGACACGGATAGCCAGAATGGGTACAGCGCGACGACCAACTACACCGCAACCAGTGACAACTTCTACCATGGGTACACAAACCCGATCACCGGCACTGTTTCCTCGCTGCTCAACCCATATCCGGACGGCTTGACAGCGCCGACGGGCAATTCGCTTGCAGAGCAGACCAATATCGGGTCTGTGACCAGCTACAC
>JALYIG010000362.1 GCA_030775885.1 Acidobacteriota bacterium
GGTAAGGGCAAGCCGGGGACCGAAGTTCGCCTTCGAACTCTGGTACCAGTCGCCAGCGTACTTCGGCAGAATCGTGCCCTGACTCATGTCGAAGAAAACGTTCTTGTTGCGGGTCTCGTGCAGCGGAGAGAAGTACTCGTAGCGCAGGCCGTAGCTCAAGGTCAGGTTTGACCGGAGCTTCCACTCATCCTGGGCATAGCCGATGTAGTAGTTCTGCTTGACCTCTGCATTGCCGCTGAGGCCAGTGAAGGGGCTCGGGTCACTCAGATCGCCGAAGAATTGGATCTGGTTAGGCGTGTTGTTGATGAACGCGTTGATGGAGTTGTAGGTGTAGGTGGTACCGCCAATCTGATTGTTGTAGAGCGAGATGGGCCGGACTTCCACGCCAAACTTCAGGTTGTGATTCCCGCGCAGGAGCGAGAGGTTATCGATATAGGAGAGGCTTTGACCGGTGTAGGGTGCGCCGACACCGTTGAATGAACTGGAAAGGCTGATGAGCGATCCGACGTTGGTCAGTCCAGCGATGGCGATGCGCGAGCGACTGATATCGGCCGCAGGGCTTGGTCCGGCGATGCCGAGCACACGCATTTTAGCGCTATTGAAGCCAAACTTGATCTCATTGAACAGGCGTGGAGTCCAAACCTGGTTTAGTCCCAGCACTGCGTTCTGAGGAACTTCGACCTGTCCGAACTGGCTCAGTGACGCGTCCTGAACTTGCGTGGAGGTTCCCTGGTCGCGGTTAAAGCGCGCATAGGCCTGGATGTGATCGCTGACTCTGTAGTCGAGGCGGATGGCGCCAAAGTCTTCGTTGATTCGATTCTTGCCAACGACGGTTACGTTCTGCTGCAGAACACCGGCCGTGTTGGCAGACGTTGGCTGCTCGCTGGCGATGGAGAAGGGGTCTGTGGGATACGCGCCAAGCAGCGGGGTGACTGCGCTGTTAGGAGAGATCAGCGATTTTGCGTAGTTGCTCAGCGTCGCCTGGGTGTAAGGCGCTGCCCAAATCTGTCGCAGACCTTCGTAGTTTGCGAAGGCGAACAGTTTGTCCTTAAGCAGCGGACCACCGATCGAGCCGCCGAACTGGTTAAGGCGAAACTTCGGATTGCCCGCTACAGGTTGGGAAGCGCTCGCTCGGCGATTGAAGGTATTGCGCGCATCGAAGAAGTCGTTGCGAAGATAGTCGAATACGGATCCATGAACGCGGTTGCTGCCGGATTTAGTGATGAAGCTGATCTGGCCGCCGGTCCCCGTTCCCATTTCCGCCGGGTAACTGGAAGAATCGACGCGAAACTCCTGCACCGCCTCCAGCGACTGCTGCAGCCGGAAGAGCGACGTAAGCTCTCCGTTCAAGTTGCCCGGGGACGTATCGATGATGGAGGTCGCTTCGATGCCGTCCAGCCGGATGATGTTCTGTTCTACTGCACGGCCGGAGAAGCGAATGTTGTCGAACGTCCCCGATCCGGAGTTGGTCGCGCCCGGCACGAGCAGATAAAGCTGGGATATCTGACGTCCGTTGATCGGGAGATTGGCGATCTCGCGGTTCGCGATGGTCGCTCCAATCTTCGCCGATGAAGTATCCAGGGCGATCATGGATCCAGCTTCGACCGTAACTTGAGTCTCGGCCCCTGAAACCTGCAGCGCGAAGTCGTGGGTCACCGTCTGTCCGACCCCCATAACCAGGTTTTTCACTTCGCTTGCGGCAAACCCATTATGAGTCACCTTCACATCGTAGGCGGCCGGGGGTAGAGAGATAACAATGTAAGTGCCGTTATCCGCTGTCTCTACAACTCGCTGTGCTGAAGTGCTCTCGTTGGTGATCGTTACGGCAGCTTTGCCCAGCGCGGCTCCAGAAGGATCAGTCACGGTTCCAGCAATGCCTCCCGTGGTTACCTGAGCCCAGGACGCGTTCAACCCAAGAAATGACAGCAGGGCACACCTGCAAACCGACGTTAATATTCTCATTCCTAGAGTCTGGGATACACATGTTGCAGATTGATTACATTATTGTTACTGCACCGTGTATTGCGATCCCTAACGAGTACAGTTTGGTCCTGTTTGTGGGTCGGGGACCTGGCATCAGTTAGTGTGCGTGCAGCTAGTCGAGATCGCCGGATCAGCTTAGTCCCCGCCGCATCGGAGAGCAGGCCGGCTAATCAATCGCTTAGCTGGACCACATATCTTAGCTAGGCCATATATGTCGATACGCCCCGGTTGGGAATTCGTCGCTATCGTGCTGGGCCTTGACGGGGATTTGAGGCAGGGGGCCCGTGGCCCCATTCACTGAAGTCTGCATCCTATAAGAGTTGGAAAGTGGACAGGGGCCAAACACATGCGATTGAGCCGCAGGGATTTTACGAGGCAGGCAATTCTGGCTGGTGGATCGGTCGCTTTGGGATGCGCGACTCAGGTTTCGCCAGCGGGTCCGCAGACGCCGCCGACATACTCCGGGCTGCCGGATCCAACCACGTCGGGGATTCAGCATGTCGTCGTGGTGACGATGGAGAATCGCAGCTTTGACCACTTGCTGGGCTGGTTGCCTAACGCGGCGGGACAGCAATCGGGCCTGACCTACACCGACAATGCAGGCGTTACGCATGCAAGCTATGCGCTCTCCGGCGACTACACCGGATGTCCGCACCGCGATCCCGACCACGGCTACAGCGGAGCGCGCATCACTTATAACGGCGGCAAGATGGACGGCTTCCTGAAGGATCCGAAGAACGACATCTTCAGCATTGGCTACTACCAGGAGTCCGACATTCCGTTCTATGCGGCGCTGGCGCGCAACTACACGGCGTGCGACCAGTACCATGCGTCGATTCTTGGCCCGACCTTCCCGAACCGGATGTTTCTCTTTGCCGGGCAGACCGACCGCACCGACGACAGCGTCTCCATCAGCTCGCTGCCGACGATTCTGGATAAGCTGGCGGCGGCGAACGTGAGCCACAACTACTACTACTCGAACATCCCGTACCTTACGATGTGGGCGGCGCAGTACCTTGGCATCTCCAAGTTCTATACGCAATTTCTGACCGACGCCGCGAACGGGACCCTTCCGGCAGTCTCGTTTGTCGATCCGTTCTACACGGTGCTGGACGATGGCACCGGCAACGACGATCATCCGCACGCGGACATTCGCCGGGGCGAAGTCTTCCTGCACGATGTCTTCCGTGCGCTGGCTACGGGTCCGGCGTGGGCGAGCACGGTGCTCATCATCAACTTCGACGAGTGGGGCGGATTTTTCGAGCACATTGCTCCACCGCGCGCGATTGCGCCGAACAATGTGGATACGGACCTCGTCGGCGGCAAAGCGCTGCTCGGTTACAGGCTGCCGGTGGTGATTGCCTCGCCGTGGACCGTGGGCAAAACGGCGAGCCCGCGCATCAGTTCGCTGACCTACGACCACACATCGGTGCTGAAGCTGATCGAGTGGAGGTGGGGTCTTACGCCGCTGACTGCGCGCGATGCCAGCAGCGACATCAGCAACCTGGCTTACGCATTCAACTTCACCTCACCGCAGACGGCGGTGCCGAGCCTGCCAACTCCGACTCCTCCGCCGATTGTGCCGTGCCTGCAGAACCCGGGCGGAATCTTCGGAGCCTTGAGGGGCAATGACCCCGGCGTGGCGGCCGCGAGTTCAAGCGAGAAGTGGGACAGCCTGCGGACTATGGCGGCGGGTTACGGCTTCCCGGTGAAGTAGAACCGGCCTGGTGGTGTGCGTCTCGAACAGCGGCCCCTATCCAGGGCTGGATTTACATAAGGGAGTGACATGCCCCGTTACGCGTCCATGTGAAATTCGAGATCGCTCAACCCCAGGCTGATTTGCCTCAACCCGGATCAGTGGGCCATTCTCATGTACAAACACGTTGACCATCATCTGCGGCAGTTCGGCGTCTAATGCCCCTCATTGAAGACGGCGGCATCGACTGGCCTTCATGCGCTACTGGTCATTTGGGCGATAAGCCTTCTCGTACGGTGAAAAATTTGCTTGAAGTCCGACGACGATATTGGGTGAGCTGTGGCCGAGATGGTTCCGTCCAATGCTCAAGCGCGCTAGTTGACGAGCATGAAGAGGCTCGGGGCGGCGCCGCATTGACGCGCAGAAGTTGGCGTCCACGACGTTCCATCGGCGTACTCCACGCGCTTGAGTTCGACCCAGTTGACCAGGATCATCTGCCTGGTCCAGATGGAAGACTCGACCAGCGGCTTGCCTGCGCTGGAGGACAGATGGAATGTCTCCGTCAACTCGTTCGGCGCGAGCGGGCCGGCAGGCATCACGTGCGCCGTCGGCAGATACCCGTGGACCACGATGTCGGCCGAAACGATGTTCGCGCCGGAACCGAGGGTGATCGTCAATCCGGCGCCGTGCTGCTGCCGGTTGTAAAGCTGGGTGATCCGGTCCAGCTTGTCCTGCTGCGACTGCGGGGAGAGATCGGGGAAACCCGGCTCGCTTCTGAGTGCTCCCAGCAGCTCGGGAAGCGAGAGGTTCCTGTGTCTCCTGACCCAGTTGATTTCGCTGCTGGTCTCGATGATCGCGCCGTCGGGCCTTCGGGCGACGTGCAACTGCACCGGACAGGCGCTCGCGAGCGGCGGCTGGACCAGGACCGCAGGATTGTTTCCATTGGATGTTTGGGCGGGCGAGCTGGCGGCAAGCAGAAGTGCGAAGAGGATCGAAGCTGAGCGCATTTCGAATCTCCTTGCGGCCCGACCTGGAGCCGCGGTGAAGAACACATTTAAGATACGCCCGGCGCGTCCGAACGTCACCGGCGGGCGGTAGAATTCTCGCTCATCCTGAATTACGGGCCGCAGTGCCGGCGACCGGACCGCGCGGCACCAATGATTTTGCGGTCAGCCCATCGGGGCAAGCTTTATATTTTGCATAAGATGGGACAAGCCCCCAAAGTGGCATGGAATGGAGAACGACATGAACGCAGGAACCTCCCGGATGTACACCCCCCTTTCAAGCACTCGGCGAAGATTACTTTTGGCGGCGGGCGTCGTCCTGGCTGCGGGCGTCTGCACGACCTTTGGCGTCGCGGGCGCGCAGGAAACCTCGAGCCAGCCTGCCAATCCGCCGGCTAAAGCCGATGGCGAAGTGGTCGGCGATGAAGGGCCGCCGCCGGGGCTTCCGGTGGCAACTACTCCGGAGGAGCGCGGCCACGCTGCCTGGACACTGTTGCAGAACGCAGCTGGCGACGCGAAGCATTCGCAGACCAGGATCGAGGGGCTGGCGGCGGCAGGTTTATTGCGCTCGCCGCAGTCCGAGAAAATCATCGTGGCCGCGATGGGCGATCCGGATGTGGACGTGCGTACGGCAGCGGCACTGGCAGTCGGGCAGAGCAAGGACCGCAATCTGACCACCAACCTGCGCAACCTGCTGGACGACAAGGAGCCGGAGGTCGTCTACACCGCCGCGATGACGCTGTGGAAGATGGGCGACAAGTCCGGCGAGGACATCCTGATGTCGGTGGTAGACGGCGACCGCAGTTCGAGCGCGAGCCTGATGCATGGGACCGGGCACAAGCTGAACCGGGACCTGCACGATCCAGCCAAGATGGCGAAGCTGGGAGCGATCCAGGGCGCCTACATGATTCTGGGGCCGTTCGGATACGGGATCACGGCGTTCAACTTCATCCACCAGAGCGGGGGCGACTTGTCGCGAGTGGCTGCGATTGAACAGATTTCGCAGGAACGGATCGAGCCGGTGCACCAGGAATTGATTGGGGCGCTGAAGGATAAAGATCCGACGGTGCGCGCTGCCGCAGCCAAGGCAGTGATGGAGTATCACGACAACACGACGCAGATGGCCGTGTACGCTCTGTTGGCCGATCCCAAGCAGCCGGTTCGACTGACTGCTGCGGCAGCGTATCTGCGCACCACCGGGACACCCGGCCCGGAGACGACGGCAACGCCTGCGGCAACAGAGCGCAAGGGTAAGCGGCTGCAGACTCCCACTTCGACCAAGACCCCCAAGCTACCGAAGTAATGGCGCGAGGCTGAGTGAATGTCTGAAGGCGTCGACAAATTTCGGCGGATCGCGTGCGGGTTGCCGAGTGCGGAGGAGAGCGCGCATATGGGCAACCCGGACTTTCGCGTGGGCGGCCGAATCTTCGCGACGCTGAGCGGGCAGGCGCGAGGCCGCGGCGTGCTGAAGCTGACTGTGGAACAGCAGACGGAGTTCGTCGCGGAGATGCCTGAGGTGTTCGAGCCGGTGCAGGGCGGATGGGGACGCATGGGCATGACCTACATCGTGCTCGACCGAGCGGACGAGGAGACAATGCGCGGCGCCCTGCTCACAGCTCATCGTAATGTGGAGTCGAAGGCAGCCGTCAGGAAGAAGCCCGTCAAGAAGGCCGCGAAGAAGCGTGCTGTGTGAGGCGCGCCTAGAATTGAGTTTGTGAATACAAGCCTGTTTGAGCTGTTCAAGATCGGGATTGGGCCGTCGAGCTCGCACACGGTTGGGCCGATGCGGGCGGCGCTGCGGTTTGTGCGCGAGCTTGAGGCGACCGGTCTGCTGGAGAAGACGGAACGAGTGGAGGTCGATCTATATGGTTCGCTCGCGCTCACCGGGATGGGCCACGGGACCGACCGGGCAGTGTTGTTGGGGCTGATGGGCGAGGCTCCCGATGCAGTGGATCCTGCGAGTGTGGATGCGAAGATCGCCGAGGTGCGGGGCCGTTCGCGGCTGAGGCTGGGCGGGCGGCTCGAAATCGCATTCAGCGAAAAGGACGATCTTCGATTCATGAGAAGCCAGATGTATCCCGATGCCGGAGTTGCGACGCATCCGAACGGGATGCGATTTACGGCGTACGGTGCGGCAGGCGCAGCGCTCGCGTGCGGTGTTTTCTATTCGGTCGGCGGCGGATTTATTGTGTCGGCTGCGGAGTTTGCCAATCCCGCAGGCGGAGAAAGACGCGAGGTTCCATTCGCGTTCAAGAGCGCGGCACAGTTGCTGGACGTCGCGGAAAAGAACGGGAAGACGATCGCCGAGGTAGTGCTCGCAAATGAAGTGGCGCTGCTGGATAACGCTGGTATCGTGCGGCCGCAGGTCGCGGACGGACTGACCGGCGAGGCCAAGGTGGCGGCGGGTGTGCTCGCTCTCTGGCACGCGATGGAGGCTTGTGCTCAGCGCGGCATGGAGATCGAAGGCATTCTGCCGGGCGGGCTCAAGGTGCGGCGCAGGGCTCCGCGGATGGCTCGGCGACTGCTCGGCATAGACCCCGGTCTGAAAGAGGATGCGCTGGAGGCACTGGATTGGGTAACCATGTGGGCAATGGCTGTGAATGAGGAGAACGCCGCGGGCGGACGCGTGGTGACCGCTCCCACCAACGGCGCGGCGGGTGTGATTCCTGCCATCGCGCATTATTACCTGCGCTTCCTGTGCGAGGGATGCGGCGATGCGGAAAAAGAGGCTGGGCTGCTACGCTACTTCCTCACCGCTGCGGCAATCGGGATTCTGTACAAGGAGAACGCGAGCATTTCGGGCGCGGAGGTCGGCTGCCAGGGCGAGGTGGGCGTGGCGTGTTCCATGGCTGCAGGCGGACTCGTGGCGGCGCAGGGAGGGACCAATGACCAGGTGGAGCACGCGGCCGAGATCGCGATGGAGCACAACCTTGGGATGACCTGCGACCCCATCGGCGGACTGGTGCAGATTCCATGCATCGAGCGCAACGGCATGGGCGCGGTGAAGGCGATCAACGCCAGCCGCATCGCGATCCATGAGACCGAAGGCCATAAGCTGTCACTCGACCAGATCATCAAGACCATGTACGAAACCGGCATGGACATGCAGTCGCGCTATAAGGAGACAAGCTTGGCCGGGCTGGCGTTGAATGTGATCGAGTGCTGACGCGGTCGGACGTTCCTGATCCGCGCGAATCCGAAGCTGTGGCGGAAACGCGCACCAGGCCTGAGCCCGTTGCGCCGTGGTTTCACACTGTATTCCTGTTGTGCGTCCTCGTTCTGTGGGCGCTGTATGGCGTGCTGCACCCGCGCGTGCTGTCGGCGATGATGCCCCGCAGCGTCAGCTACGTCAGCCACGTGGTCCTCGAGTGCCTGCTGGCCGGCACCACCATCGCGGGGCTGTATCACCGGCGGCGCTTCCTCACCGGTGTCCTTGGCAACGTGACACTGCGCGGCCTGTTCCTGGACATCGTCCAGGGCTTCCTGATCTACCTGGGCGGGACGGTGACCGTACTTGCGATCTGGCTGGTACTAAAGCCGCTGCATCCGACCTACCAGACGGAGGCGATACGCGCCATGGGTCCGCACACCTGGGCGGAGGTTGCGCTGTTTGCGATACTGAGCCTGGCGGCGGGAACCTGCGAGGAGTTCGTGTTTCGCGGGTACCTCTTGCGGCAGTTCCAGCGCTGGTGGGGAAGTACGGTGGCGGCCGTGATCGTCAGCTCGGTGCTGTTCGGATGCCTGCATCTCTACGAGGGCTGGGGCGCTGTGGTCGGAATCTGCGGTCTGGGAGCGGTCTATGCGATTGTCGCGGTGCGGCGCGGCAACCTGCGCAGCGCGATGGCGGCGCACTTCCTCCAGGACGCGATCACCGGGCTGATTCTCTTCCTGCACCATTCGTGATCCGATGTGGCACAAAATACATGGGATAAATTCGCCGTTTCCTGCGGTAACCGCAATGGAGGTTGGCGCATCGAATAAAGTTAATAGGAGTGGACGCCGGCGCGTTTGATGGCCATTGACCAACTCAGTATGCAGAGGGGTTCTCCGTGTCTGCCTCCTGCCTAACTTACTCTGTGGTTGCAAAACTTTCTGCCAGGTGGTCTCGGACGCCGAGGTTCGCCGGGTATATAGATGCTGGCGGGTGACCCACGAAAACCTCCAGCCAGGAGATTGTTGATTATGTTGCCCGAGAATTACACCTGCCCGAGTTGCAAGTGCGCGGCATGCTACGCGATGCATCGCAAAGGGATCGACTGGGTGATGTCATTGCTCGGCCTTCGGCCAGCACGTTGCCTTACCTGCGGCAGGAAGTTTTACGCGGGGTATAGGTTGTCGGAAGACGGCAAGTACGTCGATCCGTCACCCAGAGCGAAGGCTGACCGCAAACGGCAAGCCGAAGAGTTCGACAGAGCAGCGTAGCCGACGAGAGCGGTTAAGGTTTGCGGAAGCAGCGGCATCGATCCAACCGAAACCAGGCAGCGTAAGGATACCGTTGCGGGCGTGTCTCTCGAAGGAGTCCCGCCTCGCCCTCGAAGACAGCGGGCATGGCTGGAGTCTACCGTTCGATGGCCAGCGCGACGGAGTTGCCCCCGCCCAGGCAGAGCGCCGCAACCCCGCGATGAACGTCGCGGCGGATCATCTCGTGGATCAGCGTGACCAGGATGCGGGCGCCCGACGCGCCGATGGGATGGCCGATAGCGACCGACCCTCCATTGACGTTGACGCGATCCGACGTCAGCCCGAGTTCGCGCGTGATCGCGAGCGCCTGCACGCTGAATGCTTCGTTGAGTTCGAACAGGTCGACCGAGTCGCTGCTCCAGCCAGCGCGCGCAAGCACCTTCTGGACTCCGGTGACGGGCGCCATCATGACCCACTTGGGCGCAACGCCGCTGCTGGCTTGCGCGCGGATGGTGACCATCGGCGCAAGCCCAAGCGACCGCGCCCGTGCAGCCGACATGACAACGACGGCCGCAGCGGCATCGTTCACACCTGGAGCATTGCCCGCCGTGACCGTGCCGTCGGGCTTGAACGCGGGACGAAGAGCTGCGAGTGCGTCGAGCGCTGCGGCTGGTTTATCTGCAGCGTCGTAGCGAATGCTTTCGTCGTGCGACACAACTGTCGGCGCGCTGCCCTTGCGGCCAGGCAGAGTTACGGACGCGATTTCCACAGCGAAGCGCCCAGCGCGCGTCGCCTCTGCTGCGCGGCGATGCGACTCCAGCGCATAGGCATCCTGCTCGGCACGCGTGATGGAGAACTTGTCGGCGACGAGTTCGGCGGTCATGCCCATATGGAAATCTTCGCAGGCGCACCACAGGCCGTCGCGGATCATGGAGTCGACGGCGGTGGAATCGCCCATGCGAAAACCTTTGCGCGCTGCGGGAAGAAGATACGGCGCGTTGGACATCGACTCCATTCCTCCGGCAACTACAACTTCCGCGTTACCGGTGGCGACCGATTGC
Source organism: Acidobacteriota bacterium (assembly GCA_030775885.1). Taxonomy (GTDB): domain Bacteria; phylum Acidobacteriota; class Terriglobia; order Terriglobales; family Acidobacteriaceae; genus Edaphobacter. The sequence goes on from JALYIG010000362.1 coordinate 10,146, forward strand.
GCTGCCAGCGCGACTGCCTTGAGGCCCGAACCGCAGACCATGTTCAGTGTCATCGCGGCAACGGAATCGGCACAGCCGCCGCGCAGAGCCGCTTGCCGCGCGGGGTTCTGGCCCAGTCCGGCAGGCAGCACGCATCCCATCAAACACTCATCAACACTGGACGAATCGATGGCCGCGCGCGCTATCGCTTCGCGCACGACGATGGCGCCAAGCTCGGTTGCGGAGAAGCCGCTGAGCGCGCCCATGAATTTTCCCACCGGCGTGCGTGCTGCGGATACGATGACGATCTCTTGCGATTCATCCTGCATGGCAACGTCCTCTCATCGACGTCGTAGTATACGTTTTGTGTGATGCAGGTGGCATAACGGTCCGCATGCGTCGACTCTTTTTTCGACTGCAAGCGACTCATCAACGAAGTTCGCGTCGAGTGGCGGGCATCCAGTTGACTTCCTGTTGCAAAAAAAAATTCAAGTTTGTACCGATTTTTCTTGACACTGAATTTCAGCAAATCTATACCTTCGTTAGCTGCAACTTTCTCAGTCGCAGCGTCGATAACTTATCGATAGGGAGAATAGGCAAATGGCAACCAAGAAAGCAGCCAAGAAAACAGCGAAGAAGGCAGCCAAGAAGAAGTAATCCAACCCAAAGGCAAAGCAAAACGGGGGACGCTAAATGCGTCCCCCGTTCTGCGTCTGCGCTTCTCTTATTGAATGAATCACCGCGTACAGAGCGGCTTCCGAAGACTCTTACTGCACGTTCTTCGGCGTGGAGAGATATCCGGACACTTTGTTTTTCTCGATGTTGTTCACCACCAGTTCGAACAGCACGGGGTCCTTGCCGGTATAAAACTGCACCGGCTCATCGAGGTTCTTGTCCTTCTTCTCGATGTTGCGGTCGTCGGCGCTGACGGCGAGGGTGTAGCGCGAATGCTTCTCGTCCACCTTCTTCAGCTGCAGCGTAATGGTGGAGAGAAGGGTGGGCTTGGCGCCCTTCTGCAGGGTGAACTCCACGTAGTTGCGATCGCCCTTGTGCTTCAGCACTTCGAGCTCCGAGTGATTGGTGGCGATCAGGCCGCTCATCACTCCGGCGTCGCCGACGACGCGCTGCAGTTGCGACTTGGTGGTTTCGAGATCGCTCCTGGTGGTCGCCACGTCAGTCTTCACTCCGCCGACATCGGTCTTCACCGAAGCCACATCATTCGACACGGCTCCGATCTTCTTCTCGGCGGCCTGCTGCTCCTGGGCCAGCCTCTCGGTCTCCGCGCTCTGCTGCTTCTGCGCTGCCATAATAACGTTGGCGCGTGCATCGATCTGTTTCTGCGTGGCGCCAACGTTCTTGCTCAGCGTTTCCGTAGTGGCACTCAGCCGGGCGCGGGTCGCTTCCACTTGATCCGAAAGATCCGCGCTTTTCTTTTCCGCGGCCGCCAGCTTCTGGTCGGTAGCGGCAAGGTGGTTCTGCAGGCCGTAGCACCATATCAGTCCGCCAATCGCAAACAGTACGGCCACCACAACGGCTGCAATAAAGGCTCCCGAGGCACTGCGCTCCGCTATAACTACCGGTTCCGAATCACTCATAGACTCTTCCTCTCCATGGGACGGCTGCCTGCGCATGAGCGGGATGGACTCCTCTGCTTTCGCGGCAAGCTCTAGAAACGAATATAGCCCACCCAGTGCGGGTTACTTTCGACTGGGAGGCGAAATTAGCGGCAGGGCCGCTCTGTTCGACGATTTCGCAGTAATTTTGCGTCTCACAAAGCACCTGCGCCGCCCATTCCGTGACAAGCATTTCTCCTCTGAGCTATAACTTTTACAGCAGAGTTCGTCTCACTTCCGCGAAGAGGGTTTGTCTATGGCATCGGCAGTTCTCCCGATTAAGGGTCTTGAAGGCATCATCGCCACCAAATCATCCATCTGCTATATCGACGGGGAGGCGGGCGTGCTTGCGTATCGTGGCATTGACATCCACGAACTGGCGGAACACTCTGATTTTGAAGAGACGACCTACCTTCTTTGGTTTGGCAAACTGCCTAACGCGGCTGAACTCGCCGACTTCAAGAAGGAGCTGGCGGCCTCGCGCACCCTTAACTGGCGCATCTACGACTTCCTTCGCATGGTGCCGCACGACGCAACCCCGATGGAAGTCCTACGCACCGCAGTCAGCCTGCTCTCGCTCTACGATCCCGACGAGAAGGACTCCTCGCACGACAGCAATGTGCGCAAGGGATACCGCATCACGTCGCAGCTGGCAATGATCGTGGCCATCTTCGACCGCATCCGCAAGGGCCGGTCGATCATCGACCCCGATCCCAAGCTGTCGCACTCGGCAAATTTCCTGAAGATGCTGAATGGAGTGAATCCGTCCGAAACCGCAACCCGTGCGTTGGACGTGGCGCTGATCCTCCAGGCCGACCACGAGTTGAACGCCAGCACCTTCGCGGCGCGCGTGATTGCATCGACGCTTTCCGACATCCACTCAGCAATCACTGGAGCCATCGGCGCACTCAAGGGACCACTGCACGGCGGAGCCAATGCCGAGACCATGAAACTGCTCTATGCCATCGATGAGGCTGAGGCCGATCCGGTGGAGTATGTGACGGATTTGCTGGCGCAGAAAAAGAAGATCTCCGGCTTCGGCCACCGCGTTTACATCACCGAAGACCCGCGCGCGACCCACCTGCGAAAAATGTCCGAGGACCTGGGCAAGGCCGCCGGCAACACAAAGTGGTACGACATGTCCCGTAAGATCGAGGTATTCTTCAACACCCGAGAGAAGAAGCTGAACGCCAACGTGGATTTTTACTCCGCCTCAACTTATACCTCGCTGGGCATCGACATCGACCTGTTTACACCGATCTTCGCCATCAGCCGGATCGCCGGTTGGACCGCGCACACGATCGAACAGCTTGACGACAATCGGCTGATCCGTCCGCGAGCCGACTACATTGGGCCGCCCTATCCGGAGCCGTACATTCCGCTAACCGAAAGATAAATACGGGCTGAAGAGCGAGTTGCTTGCCAAAGGAAGTGCTAACAGGCAGCTTCACCAAGCGCCGCAATCTCTGCTAGCCTTGTGGGGCATCCTCCAGGAGCCATCGTTTTGCTGATCTCCCCATTCGGCCGCGGACTTCTACTGTCAATCTCCGCGAGCCTCTTCTGCTTCGCCGTGGGGCCGACGGCCCAGGGGCAATCGCCACAGACACAGGGACAGACCAAGCAGCCGGCGGAGAGCCCTGAGTCAATGCTGGAAGAGCTCGCCGCAATTAAGGCCGCCGAAGCAATCAACGACAGCGGCCCTTCCGGTATGATTCCCGCCGCCAAAGGCTTCAATGCATCGGTGGGCACAGTTTCGCAGCACGACTCCGCCAACGGCTGGTCGTCGTTCCTGACCCCCGAACTGGCATACCGCTTCAACCGCTACCTGAGCGTTGCTGTCTACGCGCCGATCCACACTTACATCAACCTCGAGTCCAACATCGGCACCGAAGCCAAGCCGGTATACACCTACGCGGTGCATGGAGGCATCGTCGGAGATACAACGCTGTCCTTCGAGGGCAATTTCAGCACATTCACCACCAGCTACAGCGGAACGTTTTCCCTGGGGTTACCTTCAGGCGACACAGTGCATGGCCTCGGCGCCGGCGAGGTGACCTACAACTTCAACAATCACTTCGAGCGGAGCTTTGGCATCTTCACTCCGGACATCGAACTCGGCGTCGGGAACACCAGCAATCTGATCGACCAGCGCATTCTGAAGAGCTACATCGCGGTCGGGCCGATTTCGCACTTTCAGGCTGGCACGTACCTCGACCTGCCCTGGAGGATGAGCTTCGAGGCAAACGCTTACGAAGAACTCCCACTGGACACTAATATCGTCTACTCCACCACCACCAGGGGAAAGCAGAAAATTACGACCGCGACCAATATTGACCCGGGCGAAGACAACGGCTTTATCACGTCGCTCGACATCCCCATGTGGCCCCACGTGACGCTTTCGGGCTTCTACAACCGAAGCCTCCGCAATCACGACGACATCTCCGGCTTCTCGTTGACTTACATCTTGCGAGTGCCGCCGCGGCCAGTCGATTCCATGCACTAGGCCGCTTTACAAAATGAAGGCTAAAGACCCGGTGCTGTCGGCGCGCTCCCAGCCGCAGCCACGGGAGTCGCCGCAGCAGCCGCCGGCGGCGTGATCCGCAGCGCCATGCGCGGGAAGGTGAAGGTGCCGCCCGCATCGTCGATCACGTTGACCTGGCAGATATACGTGCCCGGCTTCAACCCGGTCAGCGGCACGTCGAACTGGAAGCCCACCGCATCGCGCTCTGGAATATTGATCGCATCGGCCTCCACCATTGGCGTCTCGTAGACCTTCACTCCGCCCAGCAGGAACTCGATGCTGGTGAGCACGTGCACCGCGCCGCCCTCGCGCCGAGTGAGCCCCGGAGCGGCCGCCTGCGCTGGTATGCTCTTGTCTGCCGTCGGCGTGTAAACCTCGTAGAGAAAGAAGAGATGCTGGTCCTGGCGGAAGACGTGGGCCACGTTCGGCACCCACTCCTGCCCATCGCGTATTAGCGGATCGACCACCTTCGCCGCGTTCGGCTGGTGCTGGCTCGACATCACAATCGAACTCAGCTTCAGCGCAGTCCTCTTCATGTCGGGAACCTGGATGTCGGTCTCGAAGCTGCCCATGTTGCCCGACTGGTTCTCCCGCACCACGAACTTGACGTGATACTTGCCCGGCGCCAGCGTAAAGCCGGTGGAGTACTGAATGTTGCGCTTCTCCAGTTGCTGGTTCGCGTCGATGGAGAGCGGCACGGTCTGGCGCACCTGCCCGACCACGATGTTTTGCGCGTTCTTCACCTGGCCGAGGAAGTCGATGTTTGCCTTGTCCTTGTCCTTCACCGTGGTTGCGTGGATCTGTGAGCCGGGCACCACCACCGAGATCGGGATGTAGAACTTGCCATCCGCCAGGCGGAAGTAGAGTGCCTGTAGATAGACGGCAACGTCGGTGGCTGGCACGTCGCTACGCATCTGCTCGCCCAGCGCTAGCTCGCGGTCCTCGCTCTTGGCGTGCTGGAAGTCCGCCGGAGCGTAGTAGCCGGGGCGGTAGTCGAGCTTAGCTTCGGGATGGCCGTTGACGCTGATGGTCAGCTTACGAAAGCTGCCATCGCGCGCCGGGTTGGTGGAGCGGAAGCCGATGATGTAATACGCCTCCGTATCGTGCTGCACTTGCTGGAAGACGGGGCCGAAGTCGTTGGAGTCGGTAAACAGCTTGCCGCCGGTGTCCGCTGCCAGCGTGCCCAGCGTCTCCTGCGAGCTGAAGTTGGAGTTTAGCGCTGCCTGCATCGACTTGCCGCTGTACGCGCCGGTGCCGCGTTTGCTTCCACTGGAGGAGTCGCCCACCGGGTTCAGCGCTTGCAGGCCGCGCGTATCGACGGCGTACATTGCGGTGTCCGCCTTGACGCACTCATTGGTCGCGGCGCGGATGCTGGCCTGGTTCTCGATGCCCTGCCGCGAGAGACCGCCCGAAAAGTACAGCATGCTCTTCTTCTGCTCGACCTTCTCCATCGACTTGCAGATGGTGCGGATCGCATAAAGCTGGCGGTCAGTGTTCAGCGCGTTGAATTCGCTGTCGTCCGCGACGAAGCTGGAGGAATCATCGGAGGTCGAGTCAGTGCTTCCGTCCGCGCTGCCTGCGTCAAAGCCCGTGCCCTCCGAGCCGTCGTACTTGCTCACAGCCTTGATCAGCGCAGCCTTGTTATTAGTGAAGTCCTGGTCCATGCTGAGGCCGGAGACCAGGCTAACCGACGCAGCAAGATCCGCAGGGGCCATGTGGTTGTTGATGTAATCCTTGGCAGCGTCGACTGCGCGTGTAATGTCTTCCGGCTGCATGCTGCTCAGGTCGAAAAACATCACGATCAGCCGACGGTCTTTCAACTCCTCCGGCGCGGCAGCAAACTGGTTGTTCACCAAGTCAGCGATGGTCTTCTTCTTGGTGGTCGTAGCGCCTGAGATGGTGGCGGTTTCGCCCAGCGTCACCGCCAGGTCAACGTTCTGATAGTCAAAGGTGGTGACCTTCTGCGGCTTTTTGTCTTCCAGAATCTGGAAGTCGCTCTCCTTCAGCCCCTTGATCACAGCGCCGGACTTGTCGCGCACCACTACGTTGGTCAGCACGCGGTTGACGTTTGCGACGATCGTGGTAACGCCTGCGCCCGGCTGCTGCGCTACCGCCCCCACCGGAACACCCGCCGGAGTGCCCCCCATCCCTGCAACCAGAACTGCCGCTACAACTCGCCGCATCGAATCTCCCTCAATCCTGCTCTTACTGACCACTAACCCCTAATCCCTTTTCCCCGTCTTTAGAACCGGAAGCGCGCGTTGTAGCTCAAGGTCCGCATTGCCGCGGCTGACGTCACCTGGCCAAATGTGTTCTGCGTCGCAAAGGTAGAGCAGGTCTGCGATCCGGTTGCGCTGCACGGCGCAGGAATCTGCGTATTGACGCCTGAATACTGCACCGTATTGAAAGCGTTATTCGCGTTCAGCCGAAACTCGATGCTGCGCGTCTCGCCCAGCGAAACCGTCCGCGAGAGCGAACCGTTCAAGGACACCGTACCCGGCAGCTCGATCGAGTTGCGCCCTGCGTTGCCGTAATTTGTGGGCACGGTCTGGTCGAAGGCCGCCGTGTTGAACCACTGCCTCTCGCTGCCCGGTCCCTTGATCGGCTGCCCGGCGATGCGGTTGGGCCGCAGTGTATTGCCTGCGCCCGCCGCAACTTCAGAGGGCACGCCTACAAACTGCGGCGTCGCCCATCCGCCCGACGCAAAACCGAAGTTGCCGGAGATGGAGAAGCCGTCCAAAATCTTCGACGTCAGGTTGCCCTTGTTGAAGAACGCACGGTTGGGTCCAAACGGCGGCTCAATCACAAAGTTGCCGTTCAGAGAATGCCTTCGGTCGAAGCTGGAGTTGCTCTCTTCCGCGCCCAGGTTCTGATCGTTCTGCGCGATCGAGTTGCCGCTTCCGCCCACTGACGACGCGTCGTCGATGGAGTGCGAATAGGTGTAAGTCGCTCCCAGCGCGATCCCCTTGTGCATACGGTTGCGGATGTTCACCGCAAGCGCGTTCGAGCGCTGATACCCCAGCGAGTCTTCGTAGCGGAAGACGACCGAGTTCGGATTAAGAACGCCGTTGAAGGTACGGTTGGGCGCGCGCACAATATCCAGGTTGCCCGCATAGGCTCCGGTGTAATCGATGTTGAGCACCACGCCCTGCGGCAGCGTGCGCTGAATCCCGAGGTTATAGACCTGCACCAGTCCCAGGCGGTAGTTGGGATTGACGCCGAAGTTGCTCTGCGTGAGCTGGGTCGAGCAGTTGAAGCCGTGCGTCAGCGTCATGTTGGTGGAGTTGCACGACGTGGGGCTGGCCGGCGTGCTGATGATGTTGGTCTGTGTCAGCGCGAAGGGCTGCTGGAACGCCATGATTGTGGCAAAGCGCGAATACTGTCCGGTGTTGTAGTTAATACCGTATCCCGAACGCACCACCGTCCTCTTGGTCCACTTGAACTTCGGCGACCACGCAATCGCAACCCGCGGAGAGAAATCCGACTTGTCCGTATGGACCAGCGGACCCGACCCCACGCTGGAGCAGCCCGTGGTGCCCACCACACCCGGCGCCGGTGCCGCGCACACATTCGAAATACCAAGCGAGCTGCCGCTGCCCGTGAGGTTCAGGTTTACCAGGTGGCCATTCTTCTCCGAGTAAGGCGAGAAGTACTCCCAGCGCAGGCCGTAGCTGAGGGTGAAGTTGGACTTCGCGCGCCAGTCGTCCTGCACGTACCAGTCCCAAGCATTGCCGCGCAGATAAATCTTGCTCAGCCCGGCCGTTATGCCCGACTGCTGCGGAAGCCCAAGTAAAAGGTCCGCCACCGGCGATCCCGTCGAGCCGTACTGCTTGCAGCCCTGCGGATCGGTCAGCGCATTGCACTTCTGCGCATTCGGGTCCTCGGTCGAAAATCCTGAAAAAGTGAATGAGCCCAGATCGCCGCCGGTGCCGATCGAGTCCAGGTGGATGCGATGGAAATCCAGCCCATAGCGCATGTTATGCCGCTTATGCGTCCAGCTGACAAAGTCGGAGAAGGTAATGGTCTGGTTCACGGAGTTGGTCGGAGTCGCATCGCCCAGTCCGGAGAAGTTGCTCAGCCCCACCGATGGAATTCCGAAGTAGAACGGATTGCTGTCGATCACCGAATTGCCCACGGGAATGCCCGCAGCAATCGCCGGATTCACCGCGCCATTGGTGAAGTAGTTGGTCGCGATGTTGCGCGAGCGGTTCCAACCCAGCGAGGCCGTGCTGTTGATGCGGCCATAGCCAACCGTGTACGAACTGGTGAAGCTGTATCCGTTGCTGACCGACGACCCGCCCAGCGTGGGCGAGAAGCTTGAGTTGGCATTCGCGCCGTGCGAGTAGGCGAAGTTCTCCGCGATACTCTGGCGCAGCGTTGGCGGAGCGTTGCGGTTCTGCACCCGGTTGACGCGGTTCTGTCCCCGCACCGGCGTGGCCCCGAAACTCCGGTTGTAGCGCGCCGAAATCTGCGACTGATGCGAAGTTCCGTTGATGTTGCTCTGATAGTTGTCCTGCGTGCCGAGAGGCGTGATGTTCGGCAGCGGATAGTAGTTCAGAAGATTCTGCCCAGCGAGACTGTTTGCCGTGTTCAGTTCGCTGGCCGGGATGCAGGCCGTTGGCGATGGATCGACTATGTAGAGCGCCGCGGAGCACTGCCCATTGTTGCCGTACTTCGCTCCAGTTGCGGGATCGAAGACCGTGCCAGCGCCGGTCAAGTCACCCAGCCGCTGCGCTGCCGTCGGCACAATCGCCTGCACCGTCGAAGGTGAGGTGTTGCGCGTCTCCGTCACACTGAAGAAGAGAAACTGCTTCGGATTCGCAGCCATCAGGTGCGGAATAAATGGCGAGCCCGTAAAGCTCGCAGTCAGCGTATTGTGGTCCGCCTGCGGCTTGGCTAGAGGACGACCCGTAACGCTGAAGCTGTTCGCGTTCAGCGTGCTGTCCGACCCCTGGTAGCCAACTGTTCCGTGCCACGCGTTGGGATTCTGTCCGCGGAAGCCGCCGAAGCCGCCACCACCAAAGCCGCCGCCAGGTCCTCCTCCACCGCGTCCACCGCCGCCGCCAAAAACGCCTCCCGGGCCGCCGCCGTCGCGCCCGCCAAAACCGCCGCCGGGGCCGCCGAACCCACCACCCGGTCCGCCAAAACCGCCGCCCGCGATTGCGCCCTGGAACGCCCCCGCGATATCGCCATTCGTCATACCCTGGCGCTGCATCTCCTGCACGCGGTTGCGCAGATCCTCTTCACTGAAGCCAGCCAGTCCGTTGATCTGGCCCTGCTGCCCGGAAACAGCAATCGAATCGGTCGCAGGCGCGGACGATTCCTCTGTTGCCAGCGAAGGAAGTTGCGCGCCTGTGTTGCCTTGGCCAGCCGTCGCATCGGCGACTTGCGGATCGTCGTTGCTCTGCACCGCAAGCGCCTGGGTACCGCGTCCGACACGCGCCACTGCACCCGCCGTCGCTCCACCAGCGGCTGCCGGGGTACGCGCTCTCGCCGGCGTGGTTCCCGCACTTGCCGCCACACTACCAGCCGTCTCCGCTGCTGGAGTAACTCGCGATGCGAGGTCCATCTTGAACGCAGCCGTCTGCAGCGGCAGGCCGCCATTCTCGCTGGCGGCGTTCACCAGAACCTCCTGCGTCACCGGAGCGAAGCCAGTCAGCTCGGCCTTCACCACGTACCGGCCATTCTTCGGCACCGACATCGCGTAGTTGCCGTCGATATCCGTGCTGGTCGCATACTTCTTGCCGGTCAATGTGCTGGCGGCAGTCACGGCCACACCGGGCAGTGGCACTCCGCTGGCGCTCACCGTTCCTTTGATGGTCCCGCCTTGCGGAGCCGCGGTCACAGCCGGAGCAGTTGAGGTAGGAGCAGCAGAAGTCTGCGCGGCCGGAGCTGGCGTTGCAGCAGGATCAGTCCCCTGCGCCTGCATTGTCCCGCCGGCCAAGATCGTCGCAATCGTCGCGAATATCGCAAACATTGCCAGCCGCTTCATCCCATTCACTCGCTGCACGAACACGCTCCCATCACAGATCTGAACGAACCGGAATCGAACCGGAACATTTCAAGCGATACCGCCGATATCGGCTTCCGACTTCCAAAGGCCGGGAGGTCATACCGCCCTATCTCCAGTCTTTCCTATCCTCCGAAGACAAAACCAGAGGATTGCGTGGTCTCGCCCAGTCCTGGATGCTACTGCGGAGGAGTCGGCGGAGCTGCTTGCCCAGGCACCGTACCCGGCGTCGGACGTTGCCGCGCACCGCCCTGTCCAGCTCCCAGACCCATTCCCGGTTCGGAGACGCCCATCTTCAGAACCGTAAAGGTTCCGCCCTTCAGTGCGCCCGTCGCCATTACGACATCCCCTACCTTGATGTCGGCGAGGGTAATGCTCTCCGGCGCAGGCGATGCAGCCTGTGCCCCGGCGCCGCCTTGCCTGTTGCCGCCGCGTCCACCAAATCCGCCGCCCATTGCCAGACCGCCGGCCGCCGCCACATCCGCTTGAACGCCGCCGTTGCCGCGCTGGAAGCTGGTGCCGTCATCCACTGCGATCACCTGGCTCACCGTGTCCCTGCGCATTACGGTGATCTTTAGGTTGTCCGCATCGATCGCGGTAATCCTTCCGGTGATATAGGTCTTACCCAAGTTCTCCTTCGCCTTCGCGACCGTCGCAGCGTCGGTTGCGTTCACCATCATCGCCTGCACGGTCTTCTTGATCGCATCGACCTGGCCCATGGCCGTCACGCTGTCGCCAGCCTTGATGTCGCCCAGCTGGATCGGCTGACGGTTCTCCACAATGCGCGCGTTCTCCACGAGGGTGATGTCATACGAGTCGCCCCCGTCCGTCTTGATGGTCAGCTTATTTGCGCTCGCGGCGGTCACGATTCCCTGAACCGGCCTACCGCCGCCGAATCCGCCGCGTTGCCCGAAACCTCCGCCGCGGCCTTGTCCTTGACCTGCTCCCGGCCCGCCCACCTGGCCGTCTGCCTGCGCCTGCATCCGCAGCGCTGCAACCATCAAAACTGCCATGACAACGCTCGTCCATGCAAAATGTCTCATTGCCCGTTCCTTCCGCCAGAATTCTCTCAGTTAGCGGGGTCTGCTAGTACAGACGGGAGGGCGGAGGCAAAGGACGCGACCAGCCAGGAATAATTCCCGCTGACTGGAACCGCAACTCCAGGTCGGCCGGACTGGTAAACTCCCGCCATGCACGACATGGCCCGCAATCCCCACGCCCATCCCCACGTCGAAGGACACTTCGAGTCCAGCG
>JALYIG010000363.1 GCA_030775885.1 Acidobacteriota bacterium
GTCCCGAACGTGCGATGGCTTAACTCCCAACGCAAACTGGGTTGGCGGAACAGATGCGCTGCCTGCGACTTGTGCACCTCCGCCTTGGCCGCCATTGGCACTGGCGTTTTGCGACGAGGTGCGCAGCGGATCGTCGGCAGGCAGGTTGTTGATCGCCTCAAACATCGTATGCAAATCGTCTACATTCTCGCTGGGTCCGTCTTCGAGCATCTTCTGCGGAACAGCTGCAATCAACTGTTTCGGCGACTTCAACGGCTGGTCATGCGGCACTCCGAGATATTCGAGCACTTGTTGCGCGACCACCTGGAAAACCGGCGCCGATGTCTCCGCGCCATATCCGCTTCCTACGGTCGGCGTGTCAATGATCACCGCCACCGAGATCGCCGGGGAACTCACCGGGGCGAAGCCTGCGAAACTCGCCACCAGCTTGGTATGCGAATAGGTGTGGGTTACCGGATCGACCTTCTCCGCTGTTCCCGTCTTCCCCCCGGAACTGTAACCGTTTAACCCTGCTGCTCTACCGGTGCCCTCCACCACGACACCTTCCATAATAGATCGCATTTTTGCGGCGGTAAGCTCTTTGAGCACCCGGTGCGCGCCGTCTGGAAGCGTCGCAGGCAACTGGTTCGCCGGATGAAACGCCGCTGGCTTCAACCGGGCATCACCCTTCAGTTGATCGGTCGACTGCAGCAGCACATGAGGAGGCATGAATACCCCGCCATTCGCAATTGTGCTCACCATCGTCACCAGTTGGATCGGCGTTACGCCTACCTCCTGGCCGATCGCCATCGACAGGATGCTGGTTGAGCCCCATTTTCGCACGGGGGCCAGCAACCCACGCGTCTCGCTCGGCAACTCAATGCCAGAACGATCGCCGAACCCAAACGACTTCATGTATTTGTAAAAGGTGTCGGGGCCCATCTTCAGTGCCATCTTGGCCGCGCCAACGTCGCTCGAATGCTCCAGCGCATACCGCACAGTAACAACTCCAAAATGGTCGGTTTTGTCGTCGTGAAGCGTTCGGCCGAACATCGTCAACTGGCCGCCCTGGCAGTCCACCAAGTCCGTTGGCTCTACGCCGGCCGCGTCGATCGCAGCCGAGTAGGTAACCAGCTTGAACGTCGAACCCGGCTCATAAATGTCGCTCACCGCGAGGTTAGTCAGGGAGCCCGGTTGCATGTGCCGCGAATCGTTCGGATTGAAGCGCGGTGAAATGGCCAGCGCAAGAATTTCGCCGGTGTGTGGATCCTGCACCACCACGGTCCCGTGCAAGGCCTTCATCTTGATCATCTGCAGGTCTAGCGCCCGCTCTGCAATGTGCTGGATATTTGCGTCGATGCTAAGCACCAGGTTTTCGCCGGGCAGCGGTTCGTTCTCCACACTGCGCATAACGTGGCGCTTTGCATCCACAGCCGTAATCATGTGGCCTGGCGCTCCGTGCAGGTCATCGTCGTACTTCAGTTCGAGGCCGCCCAGGCCGCCGTCCTCCGTTCCCACATATCCCAACACCTGTGCTGCTAGATCATTGTTCGGATAAAAGCGCTTGAACTCCTTCTGAAAATAGACACCCTTCAGATTCAGTTCTCGCACCCGGTCCGCGGTCGCAGCGTCCACCCTGCGCGCGACCCATGCGAAGTTTCTAGAATCGTTGAATCGTGTAAGCAGCTTTTGTGCCGACGTGGATTCGTCAGCAGCATCGGTATGCACTATTTTCGCAAGCATCTCCGCCGCATTCGCCCTGTTCGATCCCAGCTCGGTGGGAACAGCGAAGATGGAGTCCACCTGAACCGTCATCGCCAGCTCACGCAGGTTACGGTCGTACAACACACCCCTCTGCGGGGCGACCTCAAATGCGCTGTGCTGCTGCCGTTCGGCCTTCTCCACCCATTCAGAGTGACGAATCACCTGCAGCCACACCAGCCGTCCGCCAATCATTGCAACCCAAAAACAAAAGAAGATCGCAACCCACGCAAAACGAACCCTGCGCACGGGCGCCGTCATAGCGTTGCGTTGCGGTTGGCGAGAAACTCTGTTCATAAGTCCTACTGCGAGGTCGTAGATTGGGGAGGGCTGCTACGGGTAAAGATTTGGAAGAACCTTAGTTGACCGAAAGCGCTGGCGTCGAGGCCTGCGCCATGGTTGGCACACTCGCACCAGACCCATCCGGTCGAACCACTTGCCCAGGCTGCGGAGCATCCAGCCCGAGTTGCCGTGCGATCTGGTCGATCCGGCCGGGGTCGCTCAATTGGGCCTCATTCAACCGCAACTGGCGGTTCTCTTCCTCCATCTGCGCCACCTGGTGCTTCTGCGCCTCAACCTGGTAGCCAACCTCGATCGCGGAGAAATGCTGCCAGACATAGACCATCACCAGCAGGAACAGCACGCTCATCGTAGCCGTGAAGGTGCGCATCTCGCGGCGGCGCTCAGGATCGTCAGCCTTCACAATGCGGGTGTTGTCGATGTGTTTGGCGAAGAATACCTCGGGCGTCGGTCCGCGACGGGCACGCCGCTGCAGTTCAAATAGCTCACGGTTCCGCAGAGAGCGCGCTTGCGACGCGTTATGCGCGCTTCCCATTGCCATTCCCGCCCCAAACATCGCTCCCTGCCCTGCCATCGGTATCGTCGCCATTGCCCCTCCCGCTGTTCTATCCCTGTCTTCGGTACTTATTTCCTGTTGCGTGTGGCTTGTTCCCTGCTTCCAATCTCTCTGCCGCCCGAAGCTTTGCGCTTCTCGATCGCGGATTCCGCATCTGTTCCTGCTCCTCAGCTACCACAGGCTTCTTCGTCAAGACCTCGTAAATCCCATCGTGGCTGGCCTCGCGAAATGCATCCTTCACTTGCCGATCCTCCAGCGAGTGGAAGCTGATCAACACCAGCCTCCCCCCAGGTTTCAACAGAGATGGCGCGCTTTTCAGCAGCGTCCGGATCTCCCCCAGCTCGTTATTCACTCGAATTCGAAGCGCTTGAAAGGTCCTCGTCGCGGGATGAATCTTGTCCCCCTTCATTGAAGGGGCCGCGGCCGATATGATTCCAGCCAATTCTGCTGTCGTCGATATCGGCCGGGCCCTCACAATGGCTCTGGCGATTCTCCGCGACCTCCTTTCCTCTCCGAATTCGTAAATCAGGTCGGCGAGTTCGTTCTCGTCTTCCTGATTTACCACTTGCCCGGCCGTCTCTCCTAGGCGCGTATCCATCCGCATGTCTAGTGGACCTTCTTGCCGGAAACTGAATCCTCTATGCGCCTCGTCCAATTGCAGGCTGCTGACTCCAAAATCTGCAAGCAGGCCATCCAGACTGCCCAGCTCGATCGCGTCGGCCGCCTCGGAGAAGGCCCGCGGCTGAAAGATCACCTCTGGCATCTCGCTGCCGATCTCGGCCCTGAGCTCTTCCATTCGAGCCTTCGCCAACTCCATCGCCTCTGGATCGCGGTCGAAGCAGATCAACCTGCCCTTCGCGCCCAACTTCCTGGCAATCGCTGCAGAATGTCCGCCAAGCCCAACGGTCGTGTCTGCAATTACGCCTCCAGGCCGCACATTGAGGAATTGCAAAACTTCATCTAAAAGAACCGGCACATGCTGCGGTCTATTCATGCTCCGCCTCTGTGCTGCCCCTGGGGGCTATCACTCCTACAGGCCTGGAATCGCCAGCGAATCCAGGTCCTCTCCCGTCAGCGGAGACGCAGCGATCTTCGCCTGTGCCCGCTCATCATTAATCACAACTAACTTCTTGTTCTGCCCCAGGACAGCAACATCGCCCTTCAGGTCTGCTTTCTCCCGCAACAACTGCGGCATCAGCAACCGCCCTTGTGAATCCATTTCAACCACCTGGCCGTAATAGTTCGTCACGTCCAGAAACCTCTGCTTCGCCGCACTGGAAGGGGCCAAAGCCAGCGACTCTTCAATCCGTTCCCATTCCTTCAAAGGCCAGATCTCGGCCCGCTCACCGTCCTTGCTGGTGATGTAAAACTGCGGTCCGTAAAGCTCATCCACCCGGCGCTTGAAGTCCGCCGGCAACTTAAGCCGGCCCTTCTCGTCGACTCGCGCTGGGTTATTGCCTCGAAACATGACAACCTCAAAGATCCGAACCACACTCGACAGCTCGAAATTTGCAGCTGCAGGCGTACTGTCAAGTCATGCGAGTAGCGCTAACCCAACGCGGCGAGTCCATTCTTTTGTGTCCGCAGGGCTTATTTCAACCACTAGCAGCTACTTTTTTCTACTTTTTTCCACTTCCTGCCACAACGCAATCTTGACCTAGCGGGTGAGGGATAGCAAGCCCTAATTTGGGAAAATCAATCAGATTTCAACAGGGTTATGTGGAAAACTCTACATGTAGAGGTATCGATCTAGCTTCCTGCTATATGTGGTGTTTTACTCGATGGTTCCGGCCACAACTCGATCTTGCCGCCTCTGCAAAGTTCTGATAGGCGAAATAAAAGCGAAACTAGGCCGGATTGACGACGCCTTGCCGGATCCGCCGGTTCCGCCGGAGCAACCACAAGATATAGGCCAACACGATCAGGTTCGCCAGCAGCAAACCCACACGGAGCAAGTCGGGCCGACGGCAGATCTCGTAAAGCTCCCAAGGCATAAAGAATACGGTGACCCCTACAGTCAGGTGTTCCCCCCACGCCTTCTCCATTACCAGGCCAACGCCCTCTGCCACACGAAGCCCTGCATACAAGAAAGTCACCACGCCAATCTGCTTCAACCGGTGCGACGTCACGTCGTCAAGGTGATCCAGCACCCAGGTCATGACGCGCCCGTCCATATCCATCCGCAGACGCTCCGCCAGGCGCACAGCCGCGTCTCCAAGGTCCCTATGGATGAAGTGAATCACTCCCAGGCCAACCAGAAAAAAGAAAACCGCCTCAACCAGTTTTAGTACGCCGATTGCGAGCAAGCCTTTGTCGTGGTGCTTTGCGGCGTGACCATCTTCTTGCGCCAGGTGCGTCTCCTCCATCTCCATCCCACTCCCATAGCACCCAGCCTACGTTGAGGTGCAAACAGCTACACACCTCAGTTGACGAGGCTCAGGCTGGAATGTCAATGCGACCTATTCTGGACGCGAATTGATCATGTCAACAACTTCATACCGGCTCTGCCGCCCGGCCCAAAGCCGCGCCCTCCAGCAAGAATAGAAAAACTTTCTTTTCGCATCGCATAGAAACCACCAATCCAGTACCAGCACCCTCGCGTAGATGATAGTGAGCGCTCTGAACAGAAGCACAAACTCTTAGCAGAATTGAAAGGAAACACCATGAAGACGACTTTCCTCACATCCATGGCCGCAGCGGCCCTGGCAATCACGACATTCAACGCATCAGCCCAGATGGAAATGAAGGATCCTATGGTGGGCGGCGCTGCAATGTATCCCTCCAAGACCATCGTCGAGAATGCAGTCAACTCGCCGATTCACACCACCCTGGTCGCCGCCGTCAAGGCAGCCGGCCTGGTCGATACCCTGAACTCTGCCGGCCCATTCACCGTGTTCGCGCCCACCGACGACGCCTTTGCAAAGCTTCCCGCAGGAACTGTCGACACACTGGTGAAGCCTGAAAACAAGGCCACCCTCACCAAGATCCTCACCTACCACGTTGTCCCCGGCAAAATCAGCGCCAAGGACATCGCAGCCGGCATTAAGGCTGGCGGCGGCAAGTACGAGATGACCACCGTCGAGGGCGGCAAACTCACCGCAACGATGAAGGGCAAGAAGATCATGCTCACCGACGAAAAGGGCGGCATGGCAACGGTCACCACATCGAACGTATTCCAATCGAATGGCGTGATCGATGTGATCGACACCGTTTTGATGCCCAGCTAACTGAATTCCTCCCCCGGTACTATGCGGCAAGGCGTCCCCGGGCGCCTTGCCGCTTCCTCATTTGCGTCAATCTCAATAAGATCGTCGGACCTGCATGCGCTTTTCGTATCAAACAGAACAATGGCTTCCCTATTCGCTCGAGCAAATCTTCGATTTCTTCGCGACCCCGGATAATCTTGCCCTGCTCATGCCCGAATGGCAGGGGGCGCGCATCGAAGAGGCTTCGATCGTCGCCCCTCCCCAGCCAATGCACGCCAGATTGGTCTCCCAACCGGCGGCCGCCGGTCTCGGCAGCAGGCTCACCCTCAGCTTCCTCCCGTTCCCCCATGCACCATTCCGTCTCCGTTGGGAAGCCGAAATCATCGAGTTCGCCTGGGACTCGTACTTCTGCGATTCCCAGCTCCGCGGCCCGTTCCCCTACTGGAAGCATTGCCACTATTTCCGCCGTCAGAATCATCTTGGTCTCGAAGGCACTGTGATTACGGACGACCTCGAGTACGAGTTGCCTTTCGGCCTCGCCGGCCGGCTCGCCCATGGCATCTTCCTGCGCCGTCAGATCGAGCGCACCTTTGCCTATCGCCAAAGCCAACTCGAGCACATCCTGCCAGCTGTTACGACATAACCTCAGCCTCAACGCGCGAACTGGGCGAAGTTGTTCGCGAACGGGCGTTGCCTATTCGACAAGAGCGCTGACTGAGTGCCTCAGCGTATTCGCTGTCTCACTGGCGATGTACTTGTATGTCTCGACTTGACGTCGGTGCATCCTACAATCTGTGGCCTGCAAACAGGAGGACTCATCATGCCCAAAACGAACCAGAATTCAGAGAACCCGCAAGTCGACGACGGCGCTGCCAAACCTCAAACAAGCAAAATCGATCCTAACGCGTTGGCCGGAACCAAAAACTCCCTTGGCGGGAAGAGCGTAAACGATGTTCGCCCCTCTACCGATGACAGCGTCGTTGAAGGGATGGACGAAGCGACTCCTGTGACTCCGGGTCCTCCCGATCGCTAACCTGCGCCGAATTACCGCAGCGCCATCCGCCGGCTCTCCAACGCCGCCAGATACGGCCGCGCCTTTTCCAGCGCAGCTTCCGCCGTCAGCCCATACTTCTCGCGCAGCGCCTCGACCTTGCCATGCT
>JALYIG010000364.1 GCA_030775885.1 Acidobacteriota bacterium
CGCGTCTTCTTCTCCATGTCCAAGGACGGCCTGCTGCCCAAGATGTTCTCCAATGTCCATCCGAAGTTCCGTACGCCCTGGATCTCGTCCATCACCGTCGGCCTGGTCGTCGCCGTCTTTGCTTCCACCATCCCGCTCGACAAGCTCGGCGAGATGACCAGCATCGGCACCCTGCTCGCCTTCATCATTGTGTGCGCCGGCGTGATGGCCCTGCGCAAGCGCTCGCCGGAACTGCCCCGCCCCTTCCGTGCTCCCTTCATGCCGCTTACCCCAATTCTCGGCATCCTGATCTCGCTCGCGATGATGATCGCCCTGCCCTTCGACACCTGGGCGCGTCTCGTCATCTGGCTCGTCGCCGGCCTCCTCATCTACTTCGGATACAGCCGCCACCACAGCAAAGTGCAAATCAACCTGGCACTCGCCGAAGGCATCGAGCAAGAGCTAGGCCGCAGCGTCATCCCCCGCGACGAAGATCCCCCACGAACCTAACTGCCTCGACTGGTAGTCGAATAGTTTTTAAGTTGTCATTCTGACCGGAGCGAAGAACCCCCGTATTTTGCTTGTGCTTGTGCTGCCGTAAGGCTCGTTTTGATCTGCTGCGCACAAACCTCCGTGCGCCCATCCATCGCATCGCGACAGATAGAACGTAAAAGCCCGCGCGCCGTCTCGTTTAGGGGCAAGGCTACAGCCGTGCCGCAAAAGACCCACTGAACGCAGCTCTACAGGCTGCGGAAAAACGACGGCCTTCGGTTAGGGGTACGAATTTATCCGTGCCGTGAGTGCCGCATTTGCAATCCGGCTTGAGCCGCTGAGGGCAAATTTCCCGTGCCTACAGCGGCCCCGCCGGCAGACTCACCGTGTCCACATTTTTCGGATCGTCCCTTAGCCGCAAATAATAAACCGCACCCGTAGGCGGCGGCACATCAATCGACGACCCCACAAACCCCTGGGGAACCCGGATCGGATGAGTGAAATCCGCATCCGTCGCAATCGAATCGACAAAGTACAAACCCACCCCACTAAGACTGCAAGCGGCCACACTCTGGCTCGGCGCATCCGTACTCGCCACCGGGAGCGTTGCCTCCGCATCGGCAGCGGGCACCTCCACCCCATCCCCCGGACTCGCCGCAGCCCTCGCTCCCTTCGCCGTCTTCCCCCGCGGAGCCACAACTGGCGCCGTCACCACCGGACAGCTCAGCCGCGTAAACACCGGCAGCCGCACTAGCGTCACCAGCGGCAGCCAGTCGCCCACGCTTCCATCCGGAGTAACCGCCCTCATCCGTATCGGTCCAAACGCCGAAGGCCCAAACGCCTTCAGTGGCTGCAGAGTCGCCAGCAGCGTGTCTGGCCCTTCCAAAATCAGAGCGGGACTCGCATCCGCCAAACTCAGCGTCGTGTGCAGCGAGTCATCCGGGCTTGCAATCTCCACCTTGCCCGCCCGCGGAAAAGGCTGCGCCGACTTCAGCGAAAATATCAGGCCATCGTTTGCCGGCAGATCGTCCTCGCTCGCCAGCCGTATGTTGAACTCGCTCTTCGCCGCACTCTCCGGAACGTCCGCCTTGCCCAGCAACGACACCATCGGCCGTGCCGACTCCACGCTCACCGGCACATACAGAATGCGGCCATCATTCAGCGCAACATGCGCCGTCAGCTTGCTCCCCGCCGTCACCGCCGGAGCGGCCGCCTTAGCCGGCAGCGCCAACCGCAGTTGCGCCTTCCCATCCGCCAGCGGCACGGGATTCGTGCCTTCTCCCGCCGGCTTCATCTGCACCCCGCCAAACTCCACCTGCCGCACCTGGTCCAGGCTCGTGCCCGTCAGCATCGCCGTCGTATCGCCTGCATGGAAGCTCAGTCCATCCAGCTTTGCCGGAGGGCTGTACGAAATCAGACTCACCTCCGCCGCCTTCGCCTCGCCAAACTGCGCGACGTCAAGGTGCAACGCGCTCGCATCGTGAGCAGGCACGTCCAGAGTCACGTCCACCTGATTCGGCTTGTCCGCAGGCTTCCAACTCTCCGGCTTGCCCGGCTCCGGTTCCAGCGCAATGCTCTGGATGCACGCCGTACCGCTCGAAGCCAGCACGATGTGCTGATTCTTCCCCGCGATCACCGGCTCATCGCCTGCCAGCCTCCAGTCTTTCCCCGGTGTGTCCTCGAGCGGCATCGTCGGCCCCGTAAACGCGTCGAACCCCCAGAACCCCTTGATCGTCCCCGTCAACTCCGCACCCGTAGCAGCCTCCATCGCCGCCTGCTCCTTGCTCGGCGCAGTGGCGCCATTGACCGTCGCAGAATCAGCCGGCGCACCAGCAGCGGGAGTCGTACTCGCAGGCCCAATACTTTGCGGCAGCGCATGCCTCTTCGGGATCGTCGTCAGCAGCAATCCTCCGCGCCCGGCATCCGCGATCAGCGGAATATCCTGCGCGTCTGGCCCTCCTGGCTTCGTCCCCGGCGGAACATTCAAATGCAGCACCAGATCGTGCGCGAAGCTCGTCGAAAACACCAGAGGCGCGCCCTCCACCGGCAACACCACGCCCGGCTTCTGCAAACACGACACATGGTTTGGCTCCGCGGCCCGCAGTGGCGGAGCAACTGTAGCCTGCACCGCCGGCAGCCCAATCACAATTACCGACTTCGGATTATGAAACGACGGTGGTGTATTCAACCGCAAATTCAGTGCCTGCTGCTGCGGAAATGCAATCGCCGGAATGTACTGATACTGCGCCGTGTGCAGCGATCCCATAATGTGCACCACGTCCACAATGCTGCCTACGTACGCCGAGTACACGCCGCCCCCCGCAAGCTGCGTCGACGACACCGTCCCAATCAACCCCGCACTTGAATTGCTGGTCAGCGCATCCACGATCGTCTGCCCATGCCCATCATCCATCAGCGTCTGCCCGCCCGACTGCGTCAGGCAGGTGTACTGCTGATCCGGCGCCAGCTTCACACAATCCCCATTCGGCTTCAGCGCCAGCCGCGCCGCAATCAAATTCGAACGCTCCTGTAGTTGCTTCGGATCGGCCGCCTCTTCCGGGGACAGCTCACGCATCGACGCAATGTACTTCTCAATCCGCGCCTGCTCGAACCCCGCTGCAGCCAGGTCCTGCGAAGCCCGCACAAAGATCCCGGGCCTCCCCTGCACCGCCGAGCGCAGCGTGCTGAAGTCCCCGCCCGTCACCGGCGCAAGAAACACCACCGCCTCCTGCGCCTCAGCCGGAACCGTCACCTCCACGCCCTCGGCCCGCACCTTCCTGTCCCATGTCTCAATGCGGATGAACCACCGGTCCGGCGGAGGATTCGTCGTGCCGCGCAGAAATGCCAGCACCATCAGGTAATGCACCGACTGCGTCGACGGCAAATCCGGATGCAGCCATATCCTGTCGCCCGCCTGCAAATTCGGCACCGAAGCGATCGGCAGCGTCACGCCCGACCGCGTCACCCGCACATCCACCTTAGGTCCTGTCAGGTCAAAACGCGCACTCGGCCCCTGAGCCCCGGCCACCGCCGCAGCCAGCATCGTCCCAGCCAAACCCAGCCAAAGCCTCACCAGCCAACAGCGCGGGATACTGGGAAGTGCTGAGAAACTTGCTGTAAAACGAGCCCTCAATCGGCGGAGCTTATCCATTCTTTGATGTTAGACGCTCCCCGGCAACCGCACGAGCCCGCTGCCCCGTCATTAAACTCCGCCCCCATTTTTATCCCACCACGAGCCCCCAGATGGTAGGATTTCGCCATCCTCCCCAATCTCCCGGAAAGAGACAGGTACGCCCATGCCTTTATACAAACGAATGATCGCCGAAATGTTTGGGACCTTCTGGCTGGTCTTCGGCGGATGCGGCGCCGCCGTGCTCGCCGCCGCGTTCCCCGCCCTCGGTATCGGCTTCGCGGGAGTCGCCCTTGCCTTCGGGCTCACCGTCCTCACCATGGCCTTCGCCATCGGCCATGTTTCGGGATGCCACCTCAATCCCGCCGTCTCAGTAGGCCTCGTCGTCGCCAAGCGCTTTCCACTCAAAGAGCTCATCCCCTACTGGGTTGCACAAGTCCTGGGCGCCATCTTAGGCTCCAGCACACTCTACGTCATCGCCAGCGGCAAGCCCGGCTTCATCCTCGGCGGATTCGCCTCCAACGGATACGGCGACCACTCCCCAGACCACTACTCCCTCGTCGCCTGCTTCGTCATCGAGGTCGTCTGCACCGCCTTCTTCCTGCTCGTCATCCTGGGCTCCACCGACCATCGCGCCCCCAAAGGATTCGCGCCCATCGCCATCGGCCTCGCTCTCACTCTCATCCACCTCATCTCCATCCCAGTCACCAACACTTCGGTCAACCCAGCCCGCTCCACCGGCCCCGCGCTCTTCGTGCATGGATGGGCACTCTCCCAACTCTGGCTCTTCTGGGTCGCGCCCATCTTTGGAGCCATCGCCGGTGCCGTCATCTCCAACCTCTTCTTCAGCGCCCCGCAGGAGACCATCCGCGAAGCCATGGCCAAAGACTAGCCGCACCACCCGGTTTGTTGAGTTCGTCGTTGTCAGGCCCATTGCGCCACAAATGTCCGGGTGCCCCATCCATCGCATAGCGATGGGTGGGACGTACAGCTCCCGCGCTACCAGAGTTGTTTATTACTAGACTGCCCTCAGATTCCTCTGTGTTCTCTGTTCCTCTGTGAACCCTGTGATTCGCTTTTGGCCGGGTACCTAATTCTCCGTAGCCGCCTTTTCCACGTGGTCAATCACCAACTGCTCCACATCCGCCTTCGTCCCCTGCATCTTCAGCCCCAGCTTCCCCAGCGCATCCGCAATCGTCGAATCACCCGCCGGATCGCCACCGGAAGGCGGCGGCGCCCCCGGAATGTCAATCCCCGAATCCCGCAAGCTCGACACCAGCTCCGACAAAGCGAACGAAACTGTAACTTCGTAGTTCCCTTTCAGCCCGGTCTGATCCACCACCTGCCGCCCGCTTCCGCCGCCCAGCGTTGTCATCATCATCGCCAGGCCCTTCATCGACATCGAGCTGCCTTCAAGCTGCATCGTGCCCGTCTGCCCATCCACCCGCAGAGTCATCTTTCCCCGGGCACCCATGTTGTACGTCGTCGACCCGTCCACATTCCTGGTCAGAATCATCGGCCCGTCGACCGAATCCACCTTCGTCTGCCCCGGCTTCAGTTCCGCACTCTCATCCACCGCCGCTGCCGCAGGCACCTCCTTCATCTTCGATCCGCCCTTCGCCAACATCAGCCCCAGCACCGGATGTTCCTTTGTCTCCAGATGCGCCGCCAGCTTGAACCGTTCCACCAGCAGCGCCTGCGTCATCGCCGGCACATCGTCCCGCGTCGCACCATCCGGCAGCTTCGCCGCAATGTCGAACCGGTCTGTCGTCATCCAGTCGGGCCCGCTCACCTGGTACGGCCTCACCTTGTATCCATACGCGACCAGTTGTTTCAGCGACATGTATTTGAACGTCGCCCGCTGCCCATCGATATGCATCTCCTCCGGCCGCTTGCCCGCGCGTAACCCGGCAAAAATCGTCATCTGATCAATCGGAGCCGCAGGCCGCACCGAGGCCACTTCAAATACCGGCACCGCCGCCGCCGCCTTCGCCCCATCTGCCGCCGTCACAACCGCAGCCGTCTGCCCAAACGCCGCGCCCGCTGGAATCAACCCGCAGGCAATCACCACCATCGCCAATCGATTTCGCATATTCCCCCTCACGTTCATTAGTCCGGTTTATTGGATAGGCCGGGACTTTAGTCCCGCCCACTGCCACAACCTAGAAAGGAGCTTCACAAGCTGCTGAAACACGCCGTTTTAGAAAAAACTCCGTTGCGAAAAAACATTCCGTTTTCGAGAAACACCGCGTTGCCAAGAGACATTCCGTTTTCGAGAAACACTCCGCTTTCGTTTAGGGGCAGGGATTTATCCGTGCCATAAGTGCCGCATTTGCGGTTCGGCTTCAGCCGCCGAGGTACGGTCTTCTTGCGTACAGACACTTCCTCGCTTTAGCCCTCGGGACTTGCTCTCTTGCATCTCGGACTCAACTTTACGTATCCTCTCGAAAAATCTGCTACACGCCTACTGACAAACGTCATCTATTCCGCATGAATCAAAACGCGCCCCCCAGCAACCGCTTCAAAGCCGCAACATAGTTCGCCAGAGCCTCCCTGCCCCCCGGAGTCAACCGATAAAGCGTCTGCGGCTTACGCCCAGTAAACCGCTTCTCCATCCCAACATACCCAGCCTCCTCCAGCTTCAGCATCTGCGCTCCCAGGTTCCCATCGGTCGACCCCGTCTTTTGCCGCAGCCACGTAAAGTCTGCCTCCTCCACGCTCACCAGCAGCGACAGCACCGCTAGCCGCAGCTTTCCATGTACTACGGGATCGAGTTCAGGAAGTTCCTCAGACATGGGCACTCACGCGGTCGCGCCGCTCCAGCGCCATCCCGTACAACCCAAAAAGGACCATCCCAAAAAACATCTCCAGCGGGAAGACCACGAACATCTGGTTCGAGGAATGGGCGAAGAACATCGCAATCGCACCCGCCCACCACAGCCCCGCCACCAACCCCTGCACCTTCCAGCGCAGCACCATCGCGCTGATCGCGTGGGCTAGCCCAACCAGCATAAAAATCCCGGCCACGAACGAGTACTGCCACGCCAGGTGACGCCCGATGCCCGCCCCGACATACAGAGTCGTCGCCACCCCCATCATCGACCAGATGGCACCGATCGTTCGGCCTTCCATGTTGGCGCAGCGAGGTCGGTCCCGTTTTTCAAGTGCCCGGACCATGAAAAACAACGCGAACCCCACCACCAGCACCGTCGGCCAGATCCAATACGACGGCCTCTCCCACTGCCATAACATCCCCGCAATATCGACCAGCCCCCACAGGACAAAGATCCATCCGCAGCGGGTCGTCGACCGGCGCCCCTCGGCGATCATGCGCTCCATCATCGCAAGCCGCTCGATCAGATCGTCGCGATTCGTTCCGTCGTCCATCTCCGAGTTCGTCATCCGTTTTCCCTCTCGACACCTACTCTGCACTATAGAGTACTCTATGTCAACAGAGAAAATATGCGTAGCTCTAAACCCAAAAGCCGCGAAATGCCTCTGTGTCCTCTGTCGCTCTGTAAAATTGTTGATTCGTTTGGTCTTACGGCGGCCACAACTATTTTGCGCGAAAATACTCAGCAAAGTCGCGTGTCAAGCCCCCCTCGCCCCCATCCACTAATAAAATGTTATATAGCAATT
Source organism: Acidobacteriota bacterium (assembly GCA_030775885.1). Lineage (GTDB taxonomy): Bacteria > Acidobacteriota > Terriglobia > Terriglobales > Acidobacteriaceae > Edaphobacter. Next base: position 7,241 of record JALYIG010000364.1, read on the forward strand.
ACTTATCCAGGCAAGTTAGTGTGCATAGTAGTTACGGTCGGTCCGGTATAATAGAGGACAGAGAAGGAAAAGCAAAAGAGAAGCCCGGGGCCACTGACCGGGCTTTCCTGCGCCTGGAGACCCATAAATTGTCTGAATACAGATATTTACAAGCAAACACTGACGATTCTGCGCCTCACCCAGCACTAACCCGCTTGTTTTCTTATTTTTGCGAGCAACCCACACAGAATCTTATATTTAGCCGAGACTTCGACCCGCAAGTTATTGCAAACAGATAATTTATCCCCAGGATATCCCAGGGGTGGGGGCCCCTTATCAGGCCTTAGGGCCGGTCGCCAGCTCCGGCATCCACTCCTCATGCCGAGCCTTCGCCATCCCAACCACAATCAGCCCCACCAACACACTGCCCAGAGCGGCCACCTGCGCGTTGCTCATCGTGCCATGAAAGTACAGTTTCGGATTGATCCGCACAAACTCCACCAGGAACCGTCCGAGTCCGGCCAGCGCCAGATACACCCCGGTCAGCCAGCCCACCGGACGAGCCCGCTTGCCCAACTGCCACAGCAGCCAGAACAGCGCCATCGAGAACAGCAGCTCATAAATCGGAGTCGGCTGCACCAACGCGGTCGGAGGATTCGGCGGCACCAGCGCGTCCTTGGCCATGTGAACTCCCCACGGAAGCGTCGTGTTGATCCCGTAATCGCCGTCGCCCGACAAAAGGCACCCGATCCGCCCAATCCCGTACCCGATCGCCGCCGCAGGAGCTGCCAGGTCGAGCATCCGCACCGCCCCAACCCGACTTCCCGGAACGCTTCCCGGATCGTCAATCGACTTCCACCCCGGCCCCTTGAACCACGCGCCATGCCCCTGGATCATCAGCAGCGCAATCCCCGCAAGCATGCCTCCAAACCAGGCAAATCCATCGCGGAACCACTGGAGAAAGCGCCCCGCAACGTCCAGAGGATGGTGCCACCCTGGCTGTCGAATCACGTGCAGCGCATACTGCAGCTCACGCAGATTCTGCAGTTCATGCCACACC
>JALYIG010000365.1 GCA_030775885.1 Acidobacteriota bacterium
TCCGTTGCCGGGTGGCATTGCGGTAGGCCTTGCCGTCGTGCATTTCCACCCCGACCTTGGTCGCAATGACGGCACGCGCGCGCAGGCCCGCATCGGTGAGGGCCTTGCCGACGAGGCTTTCGGACACACCGGCGCCGTAAGCCGGAGCCGTATCGATCAGGTTGATCCCCTGATCCAAAGCGGCCCACACGGTCTTGACCGATTCGCGCTCGTCGGTTCCGCCCCACATCCACCCGCCCATCGCCCAGGTTCCAAGCGCCACGCGCGACACCCGTAGGGGTGTTCCGGGAATGTCTACGTATTCCATATCGACTTCGTGCACCTGAATGTGACTTGCCTGCGGCATGAGTACAGCGCTCCTGATGGGTGGATGTGCGAAGACTGGGCGCGGTCCACTTCCCGGTCATTGCAGCTGCGGCAGCAGGGGTTACAAGTGAAATCCTGGGCGTAATGCCGCGGCGCACACTCATCGTCACCGATGTGGCTATCCGGATTCGGGGCAAAGTTGCAAGCCACACGCCCAGCCAATCAATCGACAGGGCGCACCGCGAGTGGATGGTTGATGGTTACCGTTCAGATTCAATCGGCGAGCCATCGCCGGTGCTGCAACAATTGTAGAATCAATGATGGGAGGGTGGCACGAATGCATTTTCCCCCGCGCAAGCGCGAGCTTCGACGGAGGCTGTGACGGAGGAGGAGGCTTCCAGATGGAGGAGGTCACAGCCGAACACGACGCCAGTGCTACGGTAAAGGAGAGCCAAGTCATGTGGTCCAGACACTCCGATGACGAAAAGCTTTTGACGAAGGGAGAGGTCGCTCGGTTGTGCCGCGTGGATATACGTACAGTTGATCGATGGGTAATGGCTGGAAAGGTGGGCTGTCACCGCACTCCCAGCGGCCGCATGTTGTTCCGGAAGCATGAGGTGCTGACCGTCGTCGTTCCAACACGGACATCGCTGCGCGAGCGCTGAGCGGCAGCACGCCGCGACGTTGTCGGACAACCCGCGACATTTCACGGCAGGACGCGTGTGCTGTGTTGCGTGCCACAAGTCTCGCGCCTATGGTTCGCACAGGCAGCGGTTGGTTTTGCAGGCAGGCATCCCAGTTACCAGGGGAGGGGCAATCATGCGCGCACTCATTACCGTGTCCGGCACCTTAGCCATGGCTCTCGCAGCGGCAATCCTCTCCAGTGCAGTGGCGGGGGAGGGAGAGCCCCCGACGCCGATCTACAACCCTTACCCGCCCGGGATTCTCCCGGCCGATTTGGATTCAGAGCTCGCCAGGGTTGCGCGGGAGGTGGATGTCATCGAAGACAGAGCCCTTCAACGGTGGCGCGCCTTGACCCCCCCGACTTTGACAGGTCAGCCGCCGACACTGCAGAACACCGGCACCGAGGCACTGGAAATTCTCGGCGAGCTCATGAATTTCGACAAGAACATGTCGCCCAACAGCAATCAGGCGTGCGCGTCCTGCCACATGCCGTATGTGGCCTTCAGCGGACCGATTCCATCAGTGAACCTGACAATGATCGCGTACCCCGGAACGGCTCACTTTCGGGCGGGCAAGCGGACAGCGCAGCGATACACGTATTCACCGTTCTTCCCGGTGCTGCAGTACAACCAGGTCGCTGGCGCTTTCTTTGGTGGAAACTTCTGGGATTCACGCGCGACGGGATATCTGCTGAGGAATCCCGATGCCGAACAGGCACAACATCCTCCCGTCGATACCCAGGAGATGGGCAACCCTGACACCGGTTGCATCGCCTTCAAGCTCTCGCAGTCCAAATACCGACGCCTCTTCGAGGAGGTATGGGGAAAGGGCTCGTTGGATATCAAATTTCCGGGCGACACCGAGGACATCTGTGAAACCCCTGGCGGCGCTGCAGTGTTCGGTTCGAACACCACCCCGGTCCGGCTGAGTACCGAAGACCGCGTGCGCGCAAACGAGGTCTACAACCACTGGGGGCAGTCGATCGACGCCTACGAGCAATCCGTGCAGGTGAGCGCCTTTTCGTCGAAATTCGACGCCTACCTGGCGGGCAAGTACACACTGACCGCGGACGAGAAGGCCGGCTACGACCTGTTCCGTGGCAAAGGAAATTGCAACTCTTGCCATCTGGACGGCAGGTCGACCGCTCCTACGCCACCCCCGCCGCAAGGGACCGCTCCGAACGGTCAGGACACCGGCGCAGCGGCCGCCAAGGCGCCTTTGTTCACCTGCTTCGGGTCGGCCAATCTCGGCCTGCCCCTGAATCCCAGGGATGCCATTTATTATCAGAACAAGCCGGATTCCCTCGGGTTCACTGCCAATCCCGCAGGCTTTGGCTTCCGAGACCTGGGACTGGGATCGTTCCTGAGAAGCGTTGCCGCCCCCAGCCCGAACTCGACGTGGACACAATTTGCACCCGCCAGCGATGGCCTGATGCAGACGTCTTCGGCGCGCAATGTGGCCATGACACCATCCAAGTGCTCCACCACCGAGGCGCCAGGACCTTACTTCCAGAAGGAGTTCTTTCATAACGGCTACATCAAGAGCCTGAAGCAACTCGTCCATTTCTACAACACGCGGGACAAGCGCGGCTACAGGTACAACGTCACTTCCGGACACTGCCCGAAGGGAACGACCGAAAAAGTAGACTGCTGGCCCAAGCCGGAGGTCCCGAACAACATCGACATGACGATCGGCGATCTCGGCCTGTCGGATCACCAGGAGGACCTGATCGTCGCCTTTCTGCGGACACTCACGGATGGGTTCACGAGACCTTACCTCAACAGCGATACCTTTACCGGTGCCTGTAAGAGGGGTGGTTCGGCTGCAACGCAAGGTAACGAGCTCATTATCGAGACTCCGCCTCTTGCGTCCTGCGCAGCCGGGATCTGCGCTGTCCCGCCCGTGCCCGGTCCGTTGCCTATTCCATAGGGTAAACGGCGGACAATGAAATGAGGCATCCGGCTGGAGGTTTGCCATGAATACGCTGCATGTGAAACTGGCGACCAGGGCTGCAGTGGCCGGCCTGCTGCTCTCAAGCTCAATCGTCGCGAAGTCACCCTGCACCGCGCAGGAGATTCCTACTGTTACGAAGGCGGCGCGCGTGTCCATCACGCACGGACCGGAGCTCGAATCAGCTGACGGCAATTCGGCCATTATCAGGTGGAGAAGCAACAACCCCGGGGGCGCGGACGAGCATTACGGGGTCGTACACTTCGGTACCAGCCCCAGGGACCTCAGCCAGACAGCGAAATCGCACATCCGACTCAACCGCAACCACTCATACACCATTTTTCGCGTGCGCGTGGACGGCCTCGCGCCGCGGACAACGTACTACTACACGGCCGACTCGATCGAAGCCAACGGCAGGGGCGATGGGGTGAAGAGCGCGCTTAAACAGTTCACGACACCCGGCCCGGGCGAGCGAATCGCAACTGACGATCCAAAATCCGCTCCGCGCGGCCGGCGCAGTTGACACGGTATCGGCCCTGTCTGACGAAGTGCCCTAAGGCTTCTCACGGTCGTAGTAGTCAACCGTGTCTTCGGCGCGGAACATTTTGCGGACGTCCCGCGCGCCGCGCTTACCGGCAACAATGCTGATTTTGTTCGAGTCGGGATATTCGCAGGTCTCGATCTCGACCAGGGTCGATAGCGCCAAGTAACGCATCTCGGTCTTGCCCGTGTTGATGATCTGGTGCGCAACCGCCGGCCCGCCGGCGGGGCAGGCGATGACGTCGTGCTTTCGCAAAGGATATGTTTTGTCGCCGAAGCGCAGCTCGCCCGAGCCTTCGAGAATGAAGAACATTTCCTCTTCGCCATGATGATTGTGGAACGGACACTGGACCTTCCCCGGCGGCAGGATCGTGAGGTTGTATCCGAGCTTTTGCGCCCCGATATGGTCGCTGATCTGGGCGCGGCTGGACGTATAGATGCCGTTCTCTTCCACGTCATTCAGCTTGAGTTCGTCTAAATTCATGACCGGTTTCATTGCATGTCTCTCCGCATCGTTCGTCAATGAGCCCGCCAAGGGGACCGACGGCATGCGGACTTGGAGGGATTCGCGAGATTTTCCTCTCGAGACAGGAACTAGTCGAGCTGGAATCACTAGGAGACTCGGCCGCGCTCTGCAGCTCTACGGCGCGATGCGGTCAGGTGCTGAAACTCGCGATGTCAATGAGCAGGGGGTCAGGCTCGCCTGAAGTAGCTAATTCCCGGAACTCGCCAGGACTTTGCGGCAGCAATACAGGACTTCTCGGAGTGTGGTTCACCCGCTACGCCACGTAGCTGGCGCAAGCCTGGGTTGCTGCGGCCCGCCGCGCTTCAGCGAGACCTCAGGTGCGCGGCCGCGGCCCTTGCGCAAGCGGGCACATCTTGATCTTGCCATATGCAAGGCATATGCTAACTTAAGTTTCCCGCCTAAGGAGCACATGATGAAGCGCACGCGGACCGGAAAGAGTAAGTCGGTAACGCCGAGGGCGGCGGTGAGGGCCATGTCCAGTGCAGTCGCTAAGCGGGCGTCCATATTTCGCAATGGAGCCAACCAGGCCGTGCGACTTCCACAAGGATTGCGCTTCCCGGAGGACGTCAAGGAAGTCCGGATTCGCAAGCAGGGGGACGGACTGCTCATTACACCCGTGAAGCCTGACTGGTCTTCGTTCTTCGCGCTGCAGGTAGACGTACCGGATGAGTTTCTGGAGAGCCGTGACGACTCGCCGCCCCAGTCCCGTGACCCGTTATGACGGGGTTCATGCTGGATACGGATATCTCCAGCTACATCATCAAGCGCCGACCGGCGACACTGGTAGAAAGGTTCGAGAAGCATGCTGAAACGCTATGCGTGTCTGTGATGACCGCCGCGGAGCTGCGATTTGGCGCAGAGAAGGCGGGTCGGCCGCAACTCGCCGAACTGGTCGAGTCGTACTTGGAACGACTTGCGATTCTCGATTGGACTAACGAAGTCAGCGGCCACTATGCGCGGATTCGCTCCGTGTTGGAGCGCTCCGGCAAGCCGATTGGAAATATGGATCTGCTCATCGCCTCACACGCGGCAGCCCAACGTATGACCCTGGTCACGAACAATCTCAAGCATTTCTCGAACGTGCCCGATCTGATAGTGGAAGTATGGAGTTGATCGCTGCCGTCACGGGGGCAGCCTCGAGAAGATCTCTTGCCGAAAAAGCCAATAACGTTGGACATTGCATAACACTCAGCGTACGGTCGATGGTGGCTCGTGACTCTTTCCTCTTGCGAGTATCTATTGGCTCGGGCGCGATTCTGGCGCCACTCTTGCCAGCCCGCAATCCGACCGGTCCTCCGAACTAGACAGGCATACCGCGGTGTGGGTCGCCTGCGGGTTGATCGTGCGGTTGCCACGTGCGTGGTCCGTCTCCGGCATCTGCGCGATCATCCCACGGTATTGCGACCGCGCGCGCGACGGCTCATTCCATAAGCAACCCAAGCTGTTTCTGCCAAACCTGCGGACGCTTGAGGAGTCGTTTCCATGAGTACTCAGCCTCCATTGTTATCCGCCCGGCCGTCTGCGCGCGAAGCACTGACTGCCACGGCACTGCGGGGAAAGAAACGTACCCGCGAAGGATGGCAGGACGATCTGGCAAGCGCGGAAGGGCTCACCGTCGCGTTGCGACGAGCGCGTGATCGAGCCGAATCCGTCAATCGCGCGAGGCGGCCCTTGCTGGCGGGAGCACACCGCGATTTGCGCGAACCATTGACGGCAATGCTGCGGCTCAACAGCGACTGGAATGTTCGGGCCACCGACAACGTGGCTGTTAGAATAATCGAACAGCAACGTCAAGTGATCGGAGTGATGGCCGATCTCATTGACAGCTTCCTGAGGATCGCCGAGGCAGCGCAGCCGCCCGCGCCTTTCACGGACCTTGCGTCGCGATCTGCTGGCGGAAAATCGCGCGAGGCGAGCGCAACGCCCGAGTGGCGGACTGAGGAATGGACAGCCGAATGGTCCATGAATTCCGCCGTAGGCCGCCCACACGTGCCCGTGGCGGTCGGGCCAGCGTCCCGCGTGCGCCGCGTCCTATTAATCAATGAGGATGGAGGGGTTTTGGGCGCGTTACGGATCTATTTGTTGTGCGCGGGCTATCGGGTGTTCGCGGCAGCTAACGCAGACGAAGCGCTCGACGCAGGCTGGATGGCGCGGATTGCGACATCGCTCATTGACATCATCATCGTGGATTTTGACCTCAGTGGTGACGATGACGGCTTGGCAGTGATCAAAAAAACGCGTCTATTGTTGGGCTACAACGTTCCTGCGGTGTTATTGACGACTCAGGCGTCCATGGAGATCGGCGAGGCTGCGCGGGTCACCGATGTTTCTGTGCTGAGAAACCCTGTCAATTTGGATGAGCTCAACGCCCTGATCGGCGAAGTGCTCAAACGCCCAAGGCGATCTCGCCTCGCTCACCTGGGAACCACGGGCGCAAAGCGCGGTCACGAGGGAGCGCACTCAGAAGCGTGAGTCTGGATAGTAGCCGCAAGCGCGGCCGATGTCCTGGAGGTGCTAAAAGGCACTATTAGCGCAGGCTACAAGGGCTTGCGCCGCGATACCTGGACCAAGCGCCCAAGGCGGCTCCTCCGCTGCAGGCGGCGCTATCGGCGGCCGTGTTGCTGAAGTTACTCCAGCCGCTTCGTAATTCTCACCCTAACGAAAGGGCTTCCGATCCTTCTATCCTCCAGCGAAAGAACTGAGCCTGGGTGGGCGCTTCGACACGTTCAGGCGGTTCTTTCGTTGCTTGATCCTGCTACCAGATGAGTATCGGCCGTGCCTCATGCGTGGCAGCAGCTCGAGCTTCCGGCAGCGGCTTGGTAGGAAAAGGAAACGGGATATGTCTCTGCAGAAGTTTGTTCCAACGCCGGCATTCGAAGAGTACAAGGAGCGCTTCAGCGAGTTTTATAAGCTCGAACGGCGTGCGGATGGAGTCATATTCGTTCAGGCCCATACCAACAGCGGTCCGATCCAGCTCAGCGTGGAAAACCATCGCTCGCTCGGGCAGCTTCTGAAGACGATCGGCGCCGATCCGGGCAACGAACTGTTGATTCTGACAGGATCCGGAGAGGACTTCATGATGGATTCCGATCCCGAAGGCTTCAAGTTGGAGCAGCAGGATCTGGAATATTGGGCCTACGAATACGCCTATAAGGATGGGCGAATCAACGTCAGCGCGCTGATCAACGATCTGGAGATTCCGACCATCGGAGTTCTCAATGGGCCGGGATTTCATACCGAAATATGTCTGATGTGCGACATCTCGATCTGCAGCGACACCGCGGTGATCTTCGATCTGCATTACGACATTGGTTCGGTTCCCGGAGACGGCATTCACAGCTGCTTCCAGGAGTTGCTCGGCGTGAAGCGGGCGGCGTATGCGTTGCTGACTGGCGAGGCGATCGATGCGAAGAAAGCCTTGGAGTACGGTATGGTCAACGAAGTCGTGCCAAGCGGTAGGTTGCTCGCGCGCGCGTGGAAGATCGCGGACCACATCATGACACAGCCGCGAACGACGCGGCGTCTGACCACGCAGATCGTCAGGCGTCCTTGGCGCCAGCGGATCGCTGATGACCTCGACGGCGGCTTTGGCATTCAGATGTTTGCGCATCTGGCCAAGAAGGCGGCCGTTCACGGCCGCAATCATATCGCCGCGACTGTCGATTACGTGAGAAAGGGGCGAAAGAACAGTTTCGATTGACATCACGCGCTCGATAATCTCCAAACATCGGTGAGTGAACCTGAGGCTGGTCGGCACATGTTGAAAGATGCGCTTGCGGAAATGCGGCTCGGCTGGGTCGGAACCGGCCGAATGGGATATGCCATGGCTCGTTTGCTGGCCTCTGCGGGAGCCGATCTGGTCGTTTACAACCGTTCGATCGGGAAGGCCGAGCCTCTTCGAGCGCATGGGGCGAAGATTGCCGCCGACATCGGCGAATTGCGCCGGTGCGATGCTGTGTTTGTGATGCTTTCGACCGGTGATGTCGTCAGGGACGTATTGGTGGGAAAAGACGGACTCGTGACGGCCGGCGATCCCCGCATCCGGCTGGTGATCGATTGCTCGAGCATTTCCACCGAGATTTCGGCCGAGTTGCGACAGACGCTGGCCGAAGCTGGTGTCACGTTTCTCGCCGCGCCCGTCAGCGGCAACCCGCATGTGGTCGAAGCGGGAGAGGCGAGCTTCGTGGCCTCCGGACCGCGGATTGCCTTCGATGAAATCCGACCCTTGCTGCTGAGGATGGGGAGGGCCGCCAGCTATGTCGGAGACGGGGAGTTGGCGAGAGTGGCCAAAATCTGTCACAACGTGTGGCTGGGAGCGCTCACGCAGTCCCTCGCCGAAGTGACCGTTCTGGCGGAAAAGGCGGGAATGACGAGAACGTCCTTCCTTGCTTTTCTGAACAACAGCGCCTTGGGATCGATCTACACGAGACGCAAGGCGCCGCATTGGGAAACGCTTGATTTTACTGCCACGTTTACGCCGGCCCTGATGTGCAAGGACATGGATCTCGGGCTTTCGCTGGCGCGCAAGTTGGACGTGCCGATGCCGCTGTCGGCGATGACGCGAGAAATGATCCAAAGCCAAATCAATCATGGCTTCGTCGACGTCGATTTCTCAACGCTACTGGTCCTGCAGGCCAAATCCGCCGGTTTGGATCTGCTGCCGGAACGATCTGTCCCCCGGCCAGGGGTACCCTGAAGGTACCCGACGAATCACGCAATCGGCGCCCAGCCTGTGCGATGCAAAGCCCCCGAACTGGTGCTAGCATCGAGAACGAGCAGCACGTGACGCGAGTTTCACGGTTGCACAAAGAAGGAACGATCCCTTGCTGGA
>JALYIG010000366.1 GCA_030775885.1 Acidobacteriota bacterium
GCTGGAGATGACCTCACAGAAGTCTGAACAGGTGAGGAAAAGATGTTCGGGCCGCGTCTCCTGAAAGTAGTTGGTCCCGAGTTCAGCACTGGGTATCTGCGCGGCGATCGCCAACACGGGAACACGGCTGCGCTGGCAATCATGGAGTCCATTGATAAGATGCAGATTGCCAGGACCGCAGCTTCCCGCGCATACCGTAAGTTGGCCCGTAATCTGAGATTCGCCACCAGCCGCGAAGGCGGCGACCTCCTCGTGCCGAACCATCATCCAGTCGATGCCATCGTGGGCACGGATGGATTCTGTAATTCCGTTGAGTGAGTCACCGGCGACTCCGTAGACACGTTTGACACCCGCTCTCAGGAGCGTCTCAACCAGGACATCAGCGACCTTGGGTAGTATCTTCTTTCCGAACATCTTCGCTTGGATGCGAGTTTGCGCTGCGACAGCTTATTGGAGCCGCCCTCATTGCCAAAAACTGGGATCTGCTCGCTGACAGAGTTACTACTGAAGCTTGCGAATCAGGAAGTCATGCGAGCAATCCGTCTTGCAGCGCAGGACAACCCGATGACGCCCCCTAGGGGACGTAGGCGTGCAATGGACGACTCCACGTAGGGTTTGCATTGGCCTCATTACTTACATGCGTCAGTAAGCCACAGAATCCGCTCCGCTTGTGGGTGACAGTGGTCTAGGAGGGACTAAACAAAACAGGGAACAATTTCGACGTATCAGGGAATGGGATTCCTTGATAGGGATCTAAAGATCGACCTGCACGGAAGTAAGTAGAAGGCCAATACACGAATAGTACATTGAGGAAGGCGGCTGCGCACCAACTTGTTCACGAATACGGTCTCGAGGAGTTATTCTTTCGGACAATGGGCACGCAAGCCAAACAGCCTACACGTCGAAAGCAGGCGACATCCCGCGCTGACCTGCTGGGATTAATGTTTGATCGTATTTGCTACGAGCGATGCTCCAAAAGTCCCGGTGCTCTCAATATGATCCTGACCACTCGAGTGGCACTTTCTATCCCTCCGCATTGTTCTCATCGATCCCAGATTGAACGGATTGCCGCCAGCGCCTGTCAGCCGATCGAGTCATTGTCAAACGAATTGGACGGACACGGTTCCCCACGCGGTTCCAGCTTTTTCAATTTTGCGGCAACATGTATCGATCAAATTGCAGCGAATTACACGAACATGCGCTGGTGGGTTACGGAGAAGGGGCTTAATGTGGGATCCGTAGACCCTAGACTTCCTCTTTCAGAGTTCGATGTCGTGGCAGGCGAATTGTTGGAGGAGCACTGGAAGGGCAAACGGTTGTCGAAAGAGTCGCTGTTAGTCGTTGCGAGAGCCCTCGATGAAAAGAAGCTCTCATTAAATGCTCATTTGCAGCCAGGGCATTGGACGAAGATATCGCACCACAATATGACAGCTCCCAAGAGAGCAATCAAGACATTTCAGCAGGCGGCGAGTAACCCACTGTTTGTACGCGGCGTACGAAAAAGGCTATACGTTGCCAGAAGTCGTTTTAGATCGTGTCAGAATGATCGCAACAGTTAAGCGTTCCCGAACTACCTGGAGACTCCCGGACGACCATTCCAGTTTGTCCTGCGACTTTCAAAGACATCTTCCTGCGATACCGCGATCCACTACTAAATCAATAAATCAAACCCTGAAATTGTCCTCGATCGGTGTCTGGCGAGCCTTGAGGTCTTTTCTCTCGGCTCGACTTGCTCTAGAAAGAGACTTGGGTGTGCAAGGAGCACGTCCAGAGTCAATCCAGAGGTGGCCGGAGGCAACGATCAAATGAAGGTAGATAGGAAAGTTCCCGTACCGCAAGCATATCTGAGTGATTCAAGAACCTTAGAACAACAGGTCGGCACGGCAGTGAACGGCATAGGATTTGGCGGATGTGACTGGCACTTTCTGAGGGACGCTAAGGGGGCCATTATCGAAGGCCAGAGCCGTACCGACGTCCGAAAGCTATTGATGAGGATGAGACAGGCAGCACCGAAACGCGCTATCTCAAAAAAAGTTCCAGCTAGTGGCAATGCCCGCGTTTCAGCTAACTCGGTGCGGAGTTCGAAAGCGTAATGTCGATCTCCACGGTATTGCAACTGGTCAATCGAGTGCCACTTACGGTCGAATACAAGTCTCCCGTCGACCTAAAACCATATCTGCACAACGCGCGCACACACACGAAAAGGCAAGTCAAGCAGATCGCAGAAAGCATCCGCGTTTTCGGATTTACCAATCCGGTTTTAGTTGACCGCAACAACCGGATCATCGCGGGCCACGGTCGAGTTGAAGCAGCCAAGCTTATCGGGATGACTGAGGTTCCGACGATCCGGCTCGACGATCTGAGCGAGGAGCAGATTCAGGCTTATGTCATTGCCGACAATCGGCTAGCCGAAAACGCAGGATGGGACAAATCAATTCTCGCCATTGAGCTGCAGAATCTACTGTCTTTGGATTGCGCGGATTTCGATGTGACGATCACAGGTTTCGAAGTAGCAGAGATCGATCAGGTCCTGGAAGAGGCGAAAGATGCGGCTGAGTTGGATGATCCGATACCTGAGCCGCTATTGGACCGTGCGCCGGTCACCGAGCCGGGCGACATATGGCTGCTGGGCAGACACCACATCATCTGCGGCAATGCGCTGCACGAAGCCACATACAGAAGCCTTATGCATAGTCGCCGGGCTGCGATGGTCTTCACGGACCCTCCATACAATGTGAGGATTGAGGGGAATGCCACTGGCAACGGGGCAATTCACCATCGGGAGTTCGCCATGGCATCGGGCGAGATGAGTGAACTCGAGTTCCTCACCTTCCTGAACAATATCCTGCGCCTGCTCTCTACATATAGTGCACCCGGTTCTCTTCACTTCCTCTGTATCGACTGGCGCCATGCCGCAGACCTGATCGCCGCAGGCAAACAGAACTTGGACGCTTTCCTTAACCTCTGCGTGTGGGTCAAGGACCGAGGCGGAATGGGCTCTCTCTATCGCTCGCAGCATGAGTTGGTACTAGTCTTCCGAAAGGGAAAGGGTCCTCACCGAAACAACATCCAATTGGGCAAGTTCGGCAGAAACCGGACCAACGTCTGGGAGTACCCGGCGATTCAAACACTCTCGAAGCAGAGCGACGAGGGCAACTTGTTGGCTCTGCACCCGACGGTGAAACCCGTCGCGATGGTTGCAGACGCCATCCTTGACTGTACGGCGCGAGGCGAAACTGTGCTCGATGCATTCCTGGGATCAGGAACAACACTGATGGCCGCTGAGCGGGTGGGCAGGATCTGCTGCGGAATCGAGATCGATCCCATATACGTCGATGTCGCCATCCGCAGATGGCAAAACTACACAGGAGAACGCGCTTTGCATGCTGAATCGAAGAGGTCATTTGACGAGATTGCCGCCGCCAAGGTGGTGGAACATGCCTAGCGATGAGCAGTCCTACAAAGTAGGCTATGGCAAACCTCCGGTGAGTAGGAGGTTCGCCAAGGGTCAGTCCGGGAATCCGAAAGGACGCCCGAAGGGCTCGAAGAATCTCGCGACGATTGTGTTACGGGAGAGTCGGCAACCTGTTCGGATCAACGGGCCTCGAGGATCACGCTCGGTTACCAAGCTGGAAGCCACCGTGATGCAGTTAGGGAACAAGGCAGCGCAAGGGGACATCCGTTCTCAGCGCGAGTTCATCTCGCTTGTCCGAACTTCCGAAGATGCAACCCAGTTGGGTGTATCCCCGCAAACGACACATGAGATGGATCAAAAGGTCATGCAGAACCTGCTGCGGCGTATGGCACGCAGCGTCGACGCAGGTACATCAACCAACGTAGAAACAAAGGGAAAGGAATCAGAATGACCGCGTCGAGTACGCTATCTTCCTCAGAGTACCAGGTTGTGCTTCGGAACGACCTAACGACCTTCATCGAACGCTCCTTCTATGAGCTCAACCCGCAAGCAACTTACCTGCCTGGTCTATACATTGAACTGATCGCATCAGCTCTCGAGAAGTGTCGAACCGGCGGGACAAAACGGCTTATCATCAATCTACCTCCCCGTACTCTGAAGTCGCATGCCGCGAGCGTTGTCTTTCCCGCGTGGCTCCTCGGGCACGATCCTTCAAAGCAGATCATCTGCGTCAGCTACGGACAGGATCTGTCTGATAAGCACGCAAGAGATTCTCGGACGCTGATGAACAGTTCGTTCTATCGAGGGCTGTTTCCAGCAACCGTTCTATCAGCTGAGAAGCTGTCGGTGGCTGACTTCCTGACCACGGCCCAGGGGTCCAGGATGTCGACGTCGGTCGGTGGAACACTTACGGGGCGTGGAGCGGAAGTCCTCATCATCGATGATCCCATGAAGCCGGAGGAGGCCTTGTCCGAGTCACGGCGCCGGACTTCGAACGACTGGTATTTCAACACTCTCCTGAGCCGACTGAATAGCAAGGACAACGGCGTCATTATTCTGGTGATGCAGCGTCTTCATCAGGCTGACCTGGTTGGCGAGGTACTGGAGCGGGAGCATTGGGAGGTGCTTTCTCTCCCCGCTATGGCAGAGCGAGATGAGAGCTATCTGATCGAAAGCCAATTGGGAAATTGCACCTACGTGCGCAAGGTCGGAGAGGCCTTGCATCCGGAGCGCGATTCTCTCGAGACCTACCGAAATATCCGCGAGGCGATTGGCGAGTACAACTTCCAGAGCCAATACCAGCAGAATCCGACAACGCGCGAGGGCGGACTGATCAAGAGGGAATGGATCAAATACTGCGAACCCGCTGATTGGCCGAGAGTCTTCGAGTATGTCCTTCAGAGTTGGGATACGGCTATCAAGAGCGGTGACCGGAACGACTACAGCGTGTGCACCACGTGGGGCATTTACAACGGCAACTTCTATCTGATGGACGTGTTTCGAAAGCGGCTGGTATTCCCAGATCTGAAACGGGCCGTTCTTAAACTCTTCCGCAACTATGACGTCCAGAAGCTCCTGATCGAAGACAAAGGATCTGGCAGCTCGCTAATCCAGGAACTCCAGCCTGAATACATCTGGTGCCTCGAGGGTTACACCCCCAACCAGACCTACGACAAGCAGATGCGTCTGGACGCACAGTCCATCAAGTTTGAGAGCGGCCGGGTGTTCTTGCCCGTCCAGGCACCCTGGTTGGTCGAATACGTGAATGAGCTCACCGGCTTCCCGGGCAGCAAGTACGACGATCAGGTGGACTCAACGTCCCAGGCTCTGGAATATCTGGGGCCATTTGCCTTTGTCGCAGACTGCAGACCCTATTGCGGAGTGCCAAAGGTCTACGATTGCTCGTAAGGTTGCCCCAAGCCCAGATGCGGCGCGCACACAGATCCCTTGTCTCAACTGGCAAAAACTCCTCCGCCACCGGTCGTTCCAGCCGCCGCCAGACACCGCTGAGCGATGCTTTTAGGCCCAGGTCAGATATCCAAGCGGCAGGTCGGGCCCGTAACACCGAGTTCATCCACCCACCAGACTCGCTCGCCCCCATTAAAAATACATAGCCTTACCCGTGGCGGCTTCCTTCAAGTCGCTGTATCTGAAGCGCCCTCATGAGGCAGTGCAACCTCGCGCTTTGCGCAGGGCGCTCCAGATACAGCACTAAGACTTTGCAGGCGCTACGGGATTACTTCCGGTTTGCCGGTCAACCAGTATGGTCACGCTGAAAATTCCCGGTGTGCTCGGTTGAGAAGCGACTTGCTAGTTTGGATTTGGGCCATTGCCAGCCCGATTCCGAGGAGCAATAGAACGATCTCGAAAGGCGTAGCTCCTTTCTTGTCCTGAATATTCCACCAGTCAGAAACGTGGGGGTGGACCGCCAGCGCCACCGTTTCAAGAACGAATAGCGCAACGAGACAGATGAGATGGCGCAAAAGCAGACGGGGAATCTGGGGCTCGACGGCTGGGCAAGTGAATTTATAACCGGCGACGTTACCGCCACCTCTA
>JALYIG010000367.1 GCA_030775885.1 Acidobacteriota bacterium
GCGGAGTTCTCCGAGAATGTATTGACTTTTTGGGCAGATCGCATCATCCCAGGGCGAGTTCACGCTGCAGTTTGAAACGCGAACATTGCGGCAGCAAATGATATCCATGCCATCGCGGTCTGTATCAATCTTTACATTGTCTATGGTCAGATTATCGACACCTGTGACGAGGATTCCAAAGTGGCCCGCCTTAAGGATGGAGAAGTCGCGCAGAATCACATTGTGGCATCGACGAAACGCAATGGTTTTGTTGCCTACGCCCGGCGCAAGGGCAAGATCTCCGCGGCCGTTGCTCAAGCCTATGCCCCAGATGAGACCGGGCCCCATGATGCCGAAGTTTGAGATGTCATCCCCCCAAATAAGGCTGTTGTGATAGTGGTTGTGGCCCCATTGCTGATACTTTTCCCACGGCTCATTGGATTCGGCAAGGTCATACTTTTCTGTCGCTGTATTCTCGGCCGCAAGGAGCGTGCATCCCTGCTCCAAATACAGGACCACATTACTTTTCATATGGATGGAGTAGGACGCGTAAGCATTCGAGGGAAAGTAAACCGTGCCTCCACCAGCGGCATTAGCCGCCTCGATAGCGCGGTTGATTGCTGCGGTGTCGATCGTCTTGCCGTCGCCTTTAGCGCCGTACGTACGAACATCGAAGAAGTTGCTCTTTTCGCCCCGAGGCATCGATTGCTTCGCCTGGGCATTCAGCTCGCTTGCTCCAACTGTTGCAACAAGGCCTGTACCACACACCTTGCCGGCAATTTCAAGAAATCCCTACGGAACAAGTCCACCGTTTTTCCCTTTCTCAATCACGTGAGACGTTACCGATTACAAACTTTCGTTGTCAATCAAACTCTTGGGATTCATCGGTAAAACCGAATTAGATAATTATCGATGTGATCTCAAGATATTCCTTGAACGCACTGACAGTGGCAAGGAATGCACCTCACGCACCAACTGCCTCGACCACGGTGGTAGCAATACCTGGATGGCGGTAGTAGCCGTGGTTGGAGACGATGAGGCTGCCGGCGCTTCCGAACGTCACGCAAACCAGAGAAAGCAGAAACGCACTCATCAGGGTGTCTACCGCACACCTACCTACCTTGCTTATAAGCAACTAACGTAAAGGCAGATATTGCTGACGGGCAACAATAACAGCGTGACGTGGAAATGGATATCGCAATGAAATTTTCGCGTACTTGTGTAAGTCTGGGTTCCTCGCGGAGAACATTCATATTGTTGCGAGCCCTGTCACGTATGGCACAGTCAGGCCTATGCCCGAGGATATCGCTAAGGATATCGCTCCATTCAGCGTCTCTGTGAAGGGCTATTCTAAAGGCCATGGCAGTGTTGGAGTGGCGATTTAGGGATCCTGAAACTAGGCTGGGAGGCGGAGTATCGATAAATGAGCAGGGCACGCCAACTCTAAGCGAAAGCTGGGCGCCTGGCCAATGATTGTCGGCGTTACAGCAACACTCGGCACGATGGGAGATCCAAAATGTCTACCTCATCCATAGCGGATCGTTTATTACACGGGCCGCACTCGGGCTATATTGTCTTACTTATCCCCGCAGTGATTCTCGCAATCAGGTCGTGTTTTGTTGATGTTTTTATCGGTGAAACTGAGTCGCCCCCCTCAGAAGATGCTAGAGAGAAACATGGTTGGAAAGCGACGAAGATCACCCGCCCGATCATGGTTGCGGAGTTTGGCCTCATGGCTGCCTTTGCTGTGTGGCAAATGCTGCAACCTTAGGTGGCTAGTTACGCTTACGCCCTGGAGGCTACTGGTGTGACGCACATTGCTGCACGTGCATTCAGCGTAGCGTCTGTCATACCGTCTCGTTATACCGGCAAGGAAAGAGATACCGAATCGGGACTCGACTACTTCGGGGCTAGATACTACGCAAGCGGCATGGGCAGGTTCATGTCGCCGGACTGGAGCGAGCAACCAGAGCCGATTCCATATGTTGATATGGAGAATCCCCAAAGCCTGAACCTCTATGGCTATGGGCTGAATAACCCTCTATCTAATCGTGACTTTAGTGGCCATTCTTTTAAGTGCGATCCAGATTACTCGCCTGATCCTATCCCGTGGTTGGGCTGGCAACATCCCCCGGCAGGCAGCACGGAGGAAGAGGAAGCAAACTAACGTTATCATTGGGCCCGGCCCTTTCTCGACGCAGAGAACGCCACACCATCCGGCAGCAGGCATTAGCAGTACAAACTCGATCCACCAGAAGGAGAAACCATGAGCGTTTTCCTAAGCAGAGTTGCCCCAAATGCCATCTTGCTACTGGCGTCTCTCGCCCCCTCTGCGACCCTTCAGGCCCAGCACCCTGCACCCCGTCCGCTTCCTGCATCGCGCCTTGAAACCTATTGCAATCCACTAGATCTCCCCTACCGCTTCCAACTGCAACCGCCCATCCGTCGCGAGGCGGCCGACCCAACCATGGTCTTCTACCAGGGCGAATACTGGCTCTTTCCGTCGAAGTCAGGCGGATACTGGACACCAATGACCTGCTTCGATGGAACTTCGTCGAGCCGGTCGCCCTCCCTATCGAAGACTATGCGCCCACAGTCTTTGAACTCAACGGTCCAATGTTTATTGGACGGCCGGCGGCTCGCGTGCCCTCTACACTTCCAGTGACCCGGCTGGCGGCCACCGGACCAAAGGACCGGAACTCGGCTTTTACTGCGATCCGGCGGCCTTCGTCGACGACGACGGCCGCCTCTAGATGTACGACGGCGTATCCAATCAGGGCCCACTCCATGTAGCGGAACTTGATCCTACGAATGACTTTGCGGTGTTTTGAAAACTGATATCGACACATCCCGCGATCCGCTGCATCGCGGTTTCCAGGTCCCCGGGGCTAAGACCACGCCGGGAAACGTAGTTCGCTAGGCGATTTGCTTGCAGGCTGATCGCGGTAATCCCAAGAAACTGGCGACGCAGGTGCCAGTCACGCAAGATGGCATGCCTTTGGATTGAGATCGACGACCATCCAGTTATAGCCCGGTTGGGAACGTGTTCCATTCCATTGGTCAAGGGTTGCCGGGTAACCAGGTGTCTGGATCGGCGCTAAGGTCAGGACCTGGTAGCGGGGAGGCGGATCATGAAAACTTTGGCTACTTTGACTTCGTTCGGCTTCGATTCTGGCCACTATCGTGGCTGAATGCCTGATCTTGAGATTTCTTTTGATTTTGTACGAGACCGTCTGGGTTGGTTGCCTGCTGACGGTTGGCGACGATTTAACACAAAAGAAGAGTTAAAAGTTCTTGACAAGCTTTCCGCCGCAAAACTATATTGGCAAACGTCAAAATAATAACGTTCGCCTTTGTTGCTAAATTGCGATTAGCGATCTCCGATAATTCACAAAGGGCAAGATTGGTGCCGTGACGAGGGAACGCCCTAGATTTGGCTGTCTTGAGGAGGAAATACCGTGATGCTAGATTCCTTTAAGCTTATGAAACCGAGCAGATACGTTACCGCAGGTTGGCTCACGATATTGGCGCTGTGCTTTCTGGTCGTCGGCGCAACAGTGTCCCATGCGCAAGTGCAGCAGCAGCTGGTCGGTCGTGTGACGGATGCCTCCGGTGCCGTAATCCCGGACGCGACAGTCACTGTCACCAACGAAGGAACCCGGGTGGCGATCACAGCGCAGAGTGGTCAGACGGGGGATTGGGTTGCGCCTTACCTTCGGCCAGACACCTACACCATCAAGGTTGAAAAATCGGGCTTCAAGTTGAATACGGTCGCAGGGGTGAAGTTGGATGTCGGTCAACTGCGCCGTGTGGATACGAAGCTGCAGATCGGCGAGACATCGGTAACTGTTTCAGTCACAGCGAATCAACTCGCGCTTCAGACCGAGGATTCAGACCAGAAAACGGTCATCAGCGGAGCCACAGTCGAGGATCTACCTCAGAACTTCCGTAACATCATGGCGACTACAATTCTTGTAGCGGGTGACGGAAGCAAGAATGGACTCTACAACACGACGCCCTATGGAAGTATTACGGGCGGCATTGTGTTCAATAGCTCGGCCGGTTCTCTGAACATCGATGGCGTTAATAATGGATCAACTGGTTTTCAGGCGATGGCCTACATTCCTCTCTTGGCCACGGTCCAGGAGATGGTGGTCGACAACACTCCATATGACGCGGCCGCTGTCGGATTTGCAACCGCCGGCAACATCGACGTACACCTGAAGTCCGGAACGAACAAGGTTCACGGGTCCGGCTACTGGTACTACAAGAGCACGGGCCTCGATGCAAACACTTATTCAAACAAGTACAACAGCGACCTTAGTCCCATTCCTGGCTGCGGCGCTTCGCAATGCATAGGCAGGCCCAGTCACAAGAGCAATCAATTCGGCTTTGAGTTGGATGGACCTGTCGTCATTCCTCACCTATTCAACGGTCATGACAAGATGTTTTTCACAATAGCTGGTGAAATCTTCAATCAGACAACGCCTGGGAGTAACACGTTTTCCGTGCCGGGCGTATTCAATCAGCCTTCCTGGACAACTCCGGTCAATGGCTACTACCAATTTGGCGGACTCTTCCAGTCGGATCAGGTAACGCCCATCACACTGTACGATCCAGCCTCGATCAATCCACTTTGCAATACTTCATCCAGTGTCGCGAACTGCGGGCGCGCGTCCTTCCTTTCGGAAGGTGCACCGAATAGCTACTCCATTCCGGCGTCGAGGGTCAATCAGACGGCGCTCAATCTCCTCAAGTACTATCCGGCGCCAAACCGGGCTGCTCCGGCGGGCTCAGCACCCTGGCAGAACAACTACTTTATCCAGACTTCCGTGGTCAGCAAATACAAGAACTTCATAATCAAGCTCGACGACAACATTGGCCGAAATGACCGGCTCACGCTGCGTTGGGGTCGTTGGGACCAGTATCAGACTTCCAACAGCAATGGCTTCCCCACAGGAAATCCTGCAGAGTTCGGGCAGTTCCCGAATGGTCAAGGCTTTCAGGATCCCTATGTTGAGTGGGTCCATACCTTCAGCCCTAACGCTATCTTTGATTTCAAGGCAAGCGTCAACATGGACCAGAACCACACTTTAGCCTCGGGGAAATTCAACCAGACGACTGTAGGGTTGCCGGATGTATCTGGTGGCGTGACCCAACCAATTCTTCTGGGCTATTTCCCGCAGGTAGGTCTCAGCAGCTTCGTCCAGATGGGATCCACTGGCACAGGCTACAAAGACAATAACCAACTCTCAATATTGCCGTCGTTTACCTACGTTCGCGGCGCCCATAATATTCACATCGGTCTGGACAACCGCGAGTATCAGATCTCAGTAAAACAAAACTCCGGCGGTCTTACCATCAATTCGAGTAACAATTGGACACAAGCCAACGCAGCCACAACTGCAGACGCAGCTTCAGGACTCTCTGTTGCTTCGTTTATGTTGGATAAGGGGTACCTCTCTGG
Organism: Acidobacteriota bacterium; assembly: GCA_030775885.1. Classification (GTDB taxonomy): domain Bacteria; phylum Acidobacteriota; class Terriglobia; order Terriglobales; family Acidobacteriaceae; genus Edaphobacter. The sequence continues at coordinate 5,447 of JALYIG010000367.1, forward strand.
AGGAAGCCTGGTCCAGCCTACGCAGGAGTATCGGTCATATCACTACTATGGATTCTTCGTTCAGGATAATTACAGGGCCTCCAAGAAGCTGACGCTTAACCTTGGGTTGCGTTATGACTTCCCGTCTCAGGCAGTCGATCGCTATAACCGCTACACAAACGCCTTCCTTCCGGGTGTCGCGAGTCCAGTGTCTGGATACGCTGTTGCCCACGGATATGCCGGCGGAGCGATCAATGGTGTCCTGACATTCTCCGGGGTCAATGGCCAGTCCAGAATCCAGATCCCGCGGGCGTGGTACATGTTTGAGCCGCGGTTTGGCGCCGCCTATCAGATTGACAACAAGACCGTCCTTCGCGGTGGCTTCGGAATGGCTTACAACTGGGCGGCGTACACTGGCTCGCAAACAGGATTCAGCGCGAGTACGGCGATTACTGCCACACAATTCTCGTTCCTGACGACGCCGTACGCTACCTTGACGGGAACGGGCACGCCGAACTCGCTGTTCCCCAGCGGCTACATCCCGGCCCCCGGAGCGTCACTCGGACAATATGTGGGCCTGGGGACGGGCATTAGCTACTACAATCCGTCAACGAAGTTCGGCGCCACCTGGAGCTACTCTGTTGGAATTCAACGGCAGTTGACCAGGGGAGATGTCCTGGACGTCAGCTACGTCGGAAAGAACTTCACACACGGTCCAACTGGAGAAGCTATCAATGCTCCTTCGCCTGGCTGGTTTGCCCAGTGCAATGCTGAGGCAGGCGGCACCCCCAGCAAATGCACTACAAACGTGGCGAACCCGTTCGCCGGGATGACGGCAAGTGTCGGCGCATTGGGGACGATCAATCCGTTCCAGGGGACATCCTTTACCGCGGCGACGATCAACAGCGGCCAACTCCAACTGCCGTACCCACAATTCTCCGGAGTGAATCAGAACGGTAGAGAGAACCGCAGTGGTCTCTGGCTAAACTCACTGCAGATGACGGAAACTCACCGCTTCTCGAATAGTCTGACCTCGACCGCGACCTACGAATACGCCAGGATCATGTCCAACCAAGGCGTAATGGACTATAGCGTTATGTCGTATCAAAGGGTGCAGAATGCGGACGACTTGAATCACCGCATCACCTTCACCGGCGTGTATAAGCTTCCGGTGGGCCGAGGACATGCACTCCTCGGCAATAGCAACCGCCTTGTCGACACCTTGGTCGGTGGTTGGAACCTGGGTGCGGCTTACATCTACGAATCGGGTAGACCATGGCAGCCATTCTGCGGCGGAAACCAGAACAGCGGTCTGGGCGGATCAACTGCCTGCCTTGAAACTCCATACGGGATCCAACCTCTCTCGACCGGTAGGAAGGTCTCCGTGGTGAATGGTGTGCGGTCAATTCGCGGAACCGATCCTTGCGTTGCAGACCGCAACGCAACGACTGGTTTACCCGTACTTCGCGCGAGTGCAGTTGCCTACGGATGCACCCAGGGGAACTGGACTTTTAAGACACAGTTTGCTCCGGCGCCAGATATCGTTTCGGTAGGAATCAGGCTCGGAGCCGGGTCGGAGTTCGACGCGAACCTGCAGAAATCGTTTGATGTCTATGAGGGCTATAAGTTCATCCTTCGGTGCGATGCATTCAATGCCACAAATCATGCGGTGTGGCAGGGCAACTATGGCACCTCAAACGACGTCAACTTCGGAAATATCATCGAGGGTCCGACTGGCCAATCGAATCTACCGCGGTCGCTACAGCTCTCAGGCACGCTTCGTTTCTAGCTAACAGATGCAGGCGCGCCCTTCGGCTTCGAAGAGCGCGCCTGCTTTCTGTTTTGTTGCCTGCAACATAAACACGTACGGTGATCCCGATCTGGATCGTCTCCACCTGCGCCGCTCTCCCCGAGAAGGAAATACGATGAGCATTCC
>JALYIG010000368.1 GCA_030775885.1 Acidobacteriota bacterium
GCCGGCGCGCGCACTTCGTGATCTCGGATTGAAGCCTGACATCGCAGCAGAAGTCCCCACGACCGAAGGCGTCATCAACAGCCTGCGCACTCACGACCTCAAAGGTCGCCGCATCGGGCTGCAGCTCTACGGCACCGAGCCCAACCAACCGCTCGTCGATTTTTTGGAGCACGCCGGCGCGGCCGTGCTCGTCGTAGCCCCCTACGTCTATGCAGACGCGGCGGATGATCAGGCAGTGCTGAATCTCCTCGAGCGACTCGAGGCACGTGAAATCGACGCAGTGGCTTTCACCAGCACGCCGCAAGTGGAACGGCTGTTCTCCATTGCGTCGGCGGACACCGTCAACAAGGCACTTGCCAACACCTTAGTTGCCGCAGTGGGCCCCGTGGTCGCAGACACGCTGCGAAGGCGAGGCATCCAGGCACGCGTAATGCCCGAGGATTCATTCTTCCTCAAGCCGCTGACGAGCGAGCTCGAAGAGGCGTTGGGCGTGAAGGACTAGCAGGCCGCGGTCTGCTTCGGCTACCCACTGGGATATTCCGGTCGGCCGCTCCCATCATTGGGAATGCGCATACGCTGTGGTCGGCTCCCTGACTCCCCAGAACACATCTTTGACGCGCGAGTGTCGGACGGCCCGAATGCTCACTACGCCGCGAGGAAAACGGATGGTCGGCGGTATGTACGCGTAGACGATAACGAATTGGGCTGCGCTGCACCGGCGCAGCCCGATACCGGCAGAGGGTCTCCACACAATGATGCGGTTTGCCTCTGGTCGCATGAGAGCTTTTTCGATGCCGAGACAAATGTCCAACGCACGATCATGCGGCCTGCCTCGCGGCTGACGGGCCACGAACTTGAGACATTGCCTGATGTCTCTGCTAATCCGCGGCATTGTGTGGAGGTATGGAAGCAAGTTCACGTTCAACCTCCTCGGCTATTGCATAGAACCAAGCCCTCAGCGCAGCGTCCGCCTCCTCCTGTGTGGCGTAATCGGCCGAATTGTAAGAAAACCGCCCCGCCTCGAAGTCATCCTGGGTGCTTGCCAGGATCTCCTCCCAATCGATCCCGTCCGAATTGTCGTCGTACTTCTTGGCTTCTTCGTCTTCCGGGGAAAGGTTGTTGGGATCATAGGCAGGACGCCTGCGCTCAACGGGTGCTACGGTTTCCAGGTCTTCATTCGCTGTTTTCATGGACTTCCCTCGTGTCGACCACAGGTTGCATTGCAGACCATAGCCTACAGTCGAAGCAGGCCACTGGCAACGTCGGGAAAGTTAGCTTCAAAGGCTCGACGAAGGAAGAGTCAGAAATTGCCCAAGTTGGCCAGAAACTCGAAGTACCCTGTTGTGTTAATAACCGGCAGTTAGACGTCAAATTTCGCGGCACGCGCGGACGTAGATGTTCAACGGTGTTATTCGACGTCGCGGCGGACGATGCAATTCGGTCAGCAGAGACACGATCACTGAATCGGATATAAACTGCCTGCCGCATGCGGTCGCACCGTTGCCGGGTTGTACGCATACTGCAGGCAGCCGAGCGTTCCTTGCTCACCCTTATTCAATGTTACCTATAGTGATTAAAGGGCGGGTTGCCAGCTTCGGTGAAAATTCCAAACGTACCTCCTAGTGTTTTTCTCGAAGCCTTACCGCAATCAATCAGCAACATGGGAGCAATGAACGGCAATTTCATGAGATTCTCCTGTCTTGAACATCGGTGGTGTTTATGCGTTCCATCGCTCGGTTTTATGACTGGCGCGTTCGAGGGACGTCACCCCCTCGAAGAACCTGAAAGGAGCAGTGCCCTGCGCGAGGTCTGTATTGGAATGCTCAGCGGTCTCGGTGATGTTCGCAGGACGGTTACCATCTCTTGCGGACTTCGAAGCTCACCAGCCGTCCATAGAGATCCGCGTTTTCCTGATCGTAGCCCACCCCCACCGGGTTATTAAGAAAGGGCGGATTGACATTGAAGAGATTCTGAGCATTCATCACAAATTGCGTGTGTCGAAGCCACCCAAGCATGTCTCCGACGGTTTCATAGCTCAGCTGCAGGTCGAACGTGGTCCAAGGGGAGATTCCCCTGTTCGGCACACTCAGCGTATCCCGATAGCTGTTCTGAAAATTGACGACCGTCGAGAGGCCGAGACCTCTGTGCGTCCAGGATGCTGAACCCCTGGCCTTGAGATTGATCGGATTGTTCTGCGTGCTGACGATGTCAAGGAGGGGACTGCCTGGTGTGTTCGCCTGTGAATATGCAAGCAGGTAGGTTGCATTCAATCCAAAGTCGAGTTTACCAACTCGATTCTCGAACGAATAGCGTCCCGTCAGATCAACACCATCAGTCTTCAGCAACTTGATGTTTCTCAATCGGTTGTCAATAACTACCGACACGGAAGATTGACAAGTTCCCGGCCCGTTGAACACGCTATGGTTGCATGCGTCCTGCAGCTCTGCCGCGCTAACGTTGCGACTGACGAGCCAAGCGAACGTGGGAAGAGACAATACGTCGCGGCCGAACTGCGCATCATCGATCCGATTTGAATAATTGATGTTGAAGTAAGTCAGCGAGGCGGACAAACCAGGCATGGACTGCCATGCTAAATCAGTGCCCACAGTCCAGCTTCGCGCCGTTTCGGGTCTCAAATCGGTATTGGTTCCAAAACGTCCCAGTGCTGTTGTCATACCCGTAGGCGAAGATGGATCGCTCAATGTCAGCAGATAGCTGTAGCTGTTCTTCGCCACCATATCGGTCAGATTTGGAGGTCTGAATGATTTGGTCCACGTACTTCGAAAGCTCAAATCCCTGTTGACTGACCAGTACAATCCGAATTTGGGGATCGTCGCACTCCCGATATCGCTATAACTTTCATGCCTCGCGCCCATTGAAAACTCGAGCCGCCTTGCGAGGCCGATCTCATTTCCCTCTCCGATGAGGGGAATCCGCAACTCGCCAAATTCGGAACGAATGTCGCGACTGAGGCTTCCGGTGCCGACGGAACTGGCGTGCGGCTCAGCGGTAGTAGTCGCGATATTTTGGACCCGATACTCGACCCCTATGGTGGCCTCCACGTCGCCGCCCGGCAGCGAAAGGGTCGGTCCCACAGCCGTGAAGGTAGCCGTCTTCAGGCTGGAGGCGGAGTCGTAAAGTCTGACTCCGCCGATCGCTGCAAGAGTTGCGGGGTTGTTATTTGCAGCGTCGCCGAACGGATTAAAGCTAGTTGCCGGATTCGGATCCGCCAATGCTGCGTCCAATGCCGACTGGTTGAACTCACCCTGCTGCGCCAAGTGCTGTTTTTCGAACGTGTAGGCGACATAAACGCTGGCCATCCAACTGTGTTTCACTGAGGTGGCGACGCCAAGCGCAAAATTTCCCGTATCCACCCGATTTTGAAGCGCGGGCAGACCAAAAAAGGCAGTCGTCCCCTCTGTCACGGTGACTGGTCCGGGTACGCCGGTGGGATTGACATAGAACGGGTTTGATTGAGGTACCGATGCAACTAGCGGAGATGAGCTCGCAGAAATGTTGTGGATTTTACGGCGGGTAAACAGACCTTCCAGCGACAGTCCAATGTCGTCCGTCAATTTTTGATGTTCTTTCCCGAATACACTCCAACGCTCTTCCTTCGGTAAGATGTACGCTCCTTGGTATTGATCATAGAGATTGGCTGTCCCCTGAGTAAGATTGGTTGGCGGCGCGCCGTTCAGTCCCGCAGGAATCGGCCAATAATGCGCGCCATCGGAAATGGTGCCCGGATTGCCGTACGGGACATTGAAGTTGGAGCCGCCGAAGCGAGTCAGATCGCTCGTATACTGAGCGCGATCCTGTGCCCGCAAAGGGTCGCGCTGGAAATACTCGAACGACAGGAAGTCGCTGCCAGAGTCACGCGTGTTGCCGAAAAGCTGACTGAATTGCCGCTCTCCCATCGAGCCGTCCGTGATCCCTCCGCCCCGCATCTGCGTCTGAGCGCCGGAAAAATCGCGCCGCGTTACGAAGTTAATGACTCCGCCGACGGCGTCTGCGCCGTATTTCGCGGAAGCGCCGTCCGGAAGCAGGTCGACGTGGTCAACAATGCTCAGGGGAATGTTTGAAACATCAGTGAAGGCGCCTGCTATCCCACTTGGAGCCGTTCGTCTCCCATCGATCAGGACGAGTGTCGCGCCCGCATCGAGCCCCCGAAGATTGACCCCGGCGCCGCGAGCGGAGTTGCTGCTGGCTTCCCGCCCTAACACGGTATCCTGCGTCGGCCCACCGCCAAACACCTGCGGCAAGGTCCGCAAAAAGTCCTGCGTGGTTGCCCGTCCTGAGCGTTCGATGTCAGCCCGTCCAAATTGGAAACTCTCCGATCCCAACAACGGATACGTCCCGCTCTCACCCGCCCCCGAAATCAACACCTGCTCCAGCGCCTCATCCTCGGAGGGGCGCCTCGGCGGACTCTTCAGACGATGCCACAACCGGTCGATAAAAGTAGGCTTCTTCGGCGTCACGGCCAACGTATGGTCGTTGACGAAGTCGAACCCGAGATTAGTGCCCTGCAGCATCGACGTCAGCGCGGCCGAGGCTTCGAGATCGCCTGTTACGCGTCGCGTCTTCAGCCCTTTGAGAATGTTGAAGTCGAAGAGGACCTGGAGGTCGGACTGCCGGCTGAATTCGTTCAGCATGACCGGAGCAGCGCCCGCCTCGAGCTCGAAGTGGCGCCGCGGGCCGGCCGCATCCACGTCGGCTGTATGGAGTCCCAGGCAAACGGCCAGTACCGCACACGGCCGCTGTGCCATGCGACATAGAGTGGCTATTCGAAGCCCGTCCTTGTGTTCTTC
>JALYIG010000369.1 GCA_030775885.1 Acidobacteriota bacterium
TGAAGCCGGGCGAGACGATGCATTCGGAGACGGTGTTTGCGTTTTCGGTCCAGAAGTAAAGCAGACTGAGAATTACGAATAGAAAGCGCCTCCCGACAAATTCGGAGGCGCTTTTCTGTGCAATTTATCCAGCGACTACGAACCCAGTTTGCGCTTCAGGTCTTCGGCGATGAGCTTGCCGTGGAAGCGGCCATTCTCGATAAAAATTTCGTTGGTGCGTTCGCCGGCGACGATGACGCCGCCAAGGTAGATGCCGGGTACGTTGGACTCGAGCGTAGCGGGGTCGCATCGAGGGCAGCGGTCGTTCGCGATGTCGAGGGTGACTCCCAGCGATTCGATGAAAGCGAAGTCTGGATGGTACCCGGTCAGCGCGAAGACGAAGTGATTGGGAATGGTGAGGCTCCCCGCAGGCGTGGTGAGAGTGACGTCGTCCTCGGTGATGGCGGCGACGGCGGAGGAGAAGTGCGCGGCGATCTCACCGTTCTTGATGCGGTTGTTGATGTCGGGCAGAATCCAATATTTGACGTGGCGGTGCATCTGCGCGCCGCGATGGACGAGTGTGACCTTCGCGCCATGACGCCACAGGTCAAGTGCGGCGATGGCTGCGGAGTTCTTGCCGCCGATGACGAGCACGTCCAGGCCGAAGTAGGGATGCGGCTCGTGGTAGTAGTGCTTCACCTTGCTGAGGTTTTCGCCGGGGATGTCGAGGTAGTTCGGGAGGTCGTAATATCCGGTGGCGATGACGAGCTTGCGTGCGCGATGGAGGATGGCGCGTCCGAATCGGTCTTGAGTTTGAACCGCAAAAGCGCCATCACTGCCTGTCACCTGCTCGACCGTCTGGTACTGGCGGACATCAAGTTTGTAGTGCTCGGCGACCTTGCGGTAGTACTCCAGCGCCTCCGATCGGGTCGGCTTCTGGTTGGGGCTGGAGAAAGGCATGTCACCGATCTCAAGCAGCTCTGGCGTAGTGAAAAAGGTCATGTGCGCGGGATAGTGGAACAGTGAGTTGCATAGGCAGCCCTTGTCGACGAGGATGGCGGAGAAGCCGGCGCGCTGAGCATCGATCGCGCATGCCATTCCAGTGGGGCCGGCGCCGATCACGAGCAGGTCGTGGATTGGAGGCTGCGCTGGTGTTGGGTCGCCCATGGTTCGATTCTACTGAAGCCGCAGACGCAAACACGGAAGGCTGAGCCTTCCGTGCGGTATTCGATTGCGTCCGATTTGAAGTTCGACGAGTTTGTTTTAGAGTTCGACCAATTTGTGGGCGATGGAAAACAGAGCGAGTTCCAGGCGGGTGGAGACACCGGTTTTGTCGAACACATTCGACAGATGACGTTTCACCGTCTCCTCGCTGATGGCAAACTGCTTGGCGATGTCTCGGTTCGAGCATCCTTCGACGATGCAGGTTACGACTTCGAGCTCGCGCGGCGTAAGGCCGTAGGTTTTGCGTTCGGGCACCGCGGCGGCCTGCGCCTGCAGCCCCTGCAAAGCCTTCAGCAGGTTGGCGACACGTTCGCCGCCGATCCAGTAATCGCCGCCGAGCACCGCTCGCAGCGCCTGTGCAAGGTCACCGACGACGGAGTCTTTGAGGACGATTCCGCGGGCGCCGATCTGCAGCGCTTCGATGATCTGCTGCGTAGAGATGGTGCTGGTGAGCAGCACGATCTTTACCCGCGGCGATTTTGTCATGATCGCACGCATGGCCTCGAGGCCAGGGAGGCGCGGCATGGCAACATCGAGCAGCAGGATATCGGGCTCTAGTTCGAGGGTCTGGGTGATGGCGTCGTCGCCGTCCTCAGCCTCGCCGACGACTTCGAAACCGGGTTCATTCTGAAGCATGTTCTTGACGCCGAAGCGGACCACAGGATGATCGTCTGCGACGACGATGCGAATGGAGGCCACATTGGATGGGGAAGGCTGAGGTTTTTTCGCGGCGGGTTGCTGACTCATTGTGGCTCCTACGGGCATTACCGAGACCTCGCAAAGCTAGGCTGGGGCGAATCGCCTTATACGCGTGACCCCAGCATACGCTCAAGGCGGTCGCATGCATCGGACAACTCATCTAGAGAGTTAACGTCTTGCGCTCCCCCGGTAGCTTCCGCGTCGGGGCCATTGAGCTCCAGTTTGGCCGCCATCCGGTGAAGTTCGGTCGCGCCCAGCATGCCGCAACCTCCCTTGATGGCGTGCGCCTCTCGCATGAATTTCGCCGCGTCGTGCTCGGCGGCGAGCCGGCGCATGCCGGCGATCCGCTGGCGCGCATCGTTCACGCACATCGCGTACATCTCCTGGAGTTGTTGTGAGGGTAGGGTGCAGGTGAGCTGTTGATAAATCGTCTCGTTCAGAACTGGGCCACCTCTGGCCAAGTCGCTGCTTTCGGAGGCGATCGCGGGTGCCTCAGATTCGTGGGTCTTGGTACTCATGTACTTCTTGGATGCCGATTTGGGTGAGCGCGGAACGGTGGACGCGGACTGGGTACGGCGCGAGGTATGGCCCGCCGGGGCAGATTCGTCCGGCTGTTTTTTTGCAGCATCGACTGCGACCGCGACCTGTTCCATCTTGAACGGCTTCATCAGAAACCCGTCGAAAAGGGAGACGGCCTTGGCGGGCGGCTGACTTCCGCTCATGGCAAGCAGAAGCGTCCCAGAGCCGCAGGCGCGCCGCAGCTTCCGGGCTAGCGAGGCGCCGCTGATGCCGGGCAGTTGGACGTCCGACAGCACGAGATCCGGCGCAGAGGGGCCGCGGCCGAGCAGGTGGAGCGCTGATTCTCCTGAGTCTGCCGAGTCCACCGCGTACCCTTCAGCCTCCAGGAGAACCTCGAGCAACTCGCGGCTCATCGGGTCGTCGTCGATCACCAGAACGCGTTTCGAGATGGGCTGCGGCGACATCGTGCCGAGAAGAGTATCAGGCAGCGGTACGCTGTGCCACTCGGCGCGGTGGATTTGTGTGACCCAAAGGTGGTACAGGCATTAGAGTGGAGGCCATGACAAATGCGGATGATCCGGAGCATCTGAGCAGTATGGAGGGTGAGAAACACACTGTCCCGGATGCGCCGCTTGAGGCACGGGTAGCGCGTTTGGAGCTTGAGCTGGCAGCGTTGCAGCGGCAGATCGCAAACAATCAGGTTTCCGGCGGCGAGGCCATCTCGCGTACGGCCTCGCGCCCCACGGCTGCGCCTCCACCACTGCCGCGTCCGGGAGCGCAGGATTTGCCCGTGGCCTCGCCGAGCGGGCAGCAAACCTTCGCGCAGCAATGGATTGGATCTCGAAATCCGCCGCAGGTGGAAGCGCCGGCAGCCGATTCTTTGGATTCGTTCGAAAGTCGGCTGGGCTCGCAGATATTCAACCGCATCGCCATCGTGCTGCTGCTGATCGGGACTGCGTACGGGTTGAAGCTGGCGGTCGATCGCGGGCTGATCGGGCCGACTCCGAGAGTGCTCATCGGGTTGGTCGCCGGGGCCGGGCTGGTGGTTTGGTCCGAACGCTTCCGAAATAAGGGCTTCGCGGCGTTTTCCTACTCGCTGAAAGCGGTTGGCAGCGGAGTGCTGTATCTCACGCTGTGGGCTGCGTTTCAGCTCTTCCACCTGTTGCCAGCAGCGGTTGCGCTTGCGTTGATGGTGCTGGTGACTGCGTGGAACGCCTTCATGGCGTGGTCGCAGGATGCGGAACTGCTGGCCGTGTACGCGCTTGCGGGTGGCTTCGCGTCGCCGTTGCTGGTCTCGACCGGCGGCAATCACGAGATCTTTCTGTTCACTTATCTGTTGGCGATCGACGTCTCCGCGGCGGTGCTGGTACGGCTGAAGACCTGGCCGCGTCTGTTACTCGGGATATTTCCGGCGACCGTCCTCTTCTTTATTGGCTGGTACTCGTCGTTTTACGACGCGAGCTATTTGGCCATCACTGCCTTTTTCATCACACTGTTTGGCGCGGCGTTTGCCGGTGTGGCGATCGGAAGGACCGAGCCGGATACTGCCTCGTCTGGCGGACGCTTCGCCTCGCTTGCGACGATCCTGAACGACATTCTGCTGCCGCTGGCGAACGCCGCGTTCGTTGCGCTGGCGTTCTATTCGGTGCTGCAGAATTCGGGGCATCATGCAGCGCTTCCGTGGCTGATGCTGTTATTGGCGGCGGTGTACCTCGGCATCATGCGGCTGCCGCAGACCAGGACTGCGTCCGCGATGCACCTGTCGCTGGCGGTGGTGTTTCTGACGATTGCGATTCCGTTAAAGGCGAGCGGTGCGTGGATCACGGCGAGCTGGTTGGTGGAAGGGCTGGCGCTGCTGTGGGTCGCGGCTCGGTTGGCGTCGGCAGAAGAGGAAGCGGACGCTGGAGCCGCGCTGGCTTCGCGCGTACTGAGGCTGCTGGCGCTGGGATCGCTGCTCCTGGGATTCGGAGGCATCTGCTTCCATTCACTGGATAGCGCCAGTGAGCTGACGCTGCTGAACAAGGGCACCGGGACGGCGCTGGTCGGGCTTGCGATATTCGCAGCGGCTGCGTGGCTTGGCCTGAGTAAAGAAGATGCGTCGGATAAAGGCGGTTCTGGTCTGCAGTGGGGAACGATTACGATGGGCGCGTTTGCGCTGATCGACTTGACTGCTGTGCTGCTTACGATCCGCGAGTTGCTGGTCTCCTGGGATAGGCAGGCGGCGCATCCGCCGTTCCAGACTGCGGTGTTTGTGACTGCACTGATCGGGCTTGCAGTGTTCGCCGGTGTTGTGGCCGTTTCACTGCGGGTTGCTCTGTTGCATCCCGAGAACACCTTCTGGACCAGCTGCGCTGCGGGGTCGACCATTGCTTTCAACCTGGTCGCAGTGCTGACGGGAGTGCGCGAGATCGTTGCGATCTGGGCTGCTTCGTCGATGACCGCTGAACAGGGATTGCAGCAGGCACTGGCCATCTCGGCGTTTCTAATGCTGTATGGCGCGGCCTTGCTGGCGGCGGGCTTCTTCCGGCGCAGCGCGTTCCTTCGCTGGCAGGCGCTGGCGCTGCTGGTGTTTACGATCTTCAAAACGTTTTTGTACGACATGCGCAACCTCAGCCAGGGATACCGCGTGGGCAGCATCCTTGGGCTGGGCGCGCTGTTGATGGCGATCAGCTTTGCGTACCAGAAGGACTGGCTGCATCTGCGTGAGCCGGAAGCAAAGCAGGGTTCGACTGCGGATTCCGGGGTGGCCAGATGAGGGCAGCGGCGTTTCTGGTGATTCTCCTGTGGCAGGCGGCTCCTGCAAACGAGCCTCCGGTGGCGCAGCCCGCTGCGATGCGGTATGAGCGGGCGATTCGCGTGCCGGCGAGTTCTGGACAGACGTGCGCCGTGCTGGATGCGCAGGTGTTTCCGCACTCGGCGCCGTCGCTTGCCGATCTGCGAATGTTTCCGACGGCGGCGGCCGTCGCAGGGCACGAGGTGCCGTTCGCGATCACGCTGAGCGAGGCGGTTACCGAGGAGACGGAATCGGCGCGGGTGCTGAATCTGGGATCTGGAGTTGCGGGGAGCGAAGTCGGCAAGATTGTCTTCGATCTGGAGATGCCGGTGCGGGCTTATACGGATGTCACGCTTAATCTCGATCCGGCCATTCATGACTTCCTGGCGACGGCGGTAGTTTCGGGCTCGGATGCAATGAGCGGCGGGCGATCGACTTCGCTGGGGTCGTTTACGCTGTTTGATCTTTCGTCGCAGCACCTGTCGCGGGACACTACGCTGCCGTTGGAGGAGTCGACGTTTCGCTATCTGCACATTGTGCTGAGCGTTGCGCCGGCGCCGGGGGCAGAGCAGGGAACGGGTGCGCGTCTGGCCTCCGGGATGGTGCTGGGCGCGCAGGTTCCGCCTAGCCGCGAATCGCAGATTGTCTACTCCACGGTGGCGGAGGCGAGTTCCCTTGCCACGGTTGGACGGGAGAGTCGGGCTACATTCCAGGTGCCGCTGCGGGTGCCGGTCGAGCGGGTGGAGTTCGTGCTGGCTCCGGGATTCAAGGGCAACTTCAGCCGCGATGTGCGCGTGACTGCGCTGGCCGAGCCGGACCGGAAGCCGGGCGGCGAGGATGACCGCGCTCCACTGCCGGAGACGCTGGGCGGCACGATCCTGCGCGTTCACACGACCGAGGCGGGCCGGGAGATTCGCACCGAACAACTTGGCATTCCGGCGATCCTCGGCGCGAATCTGCAGAGCGGGGCGAAGGTGGACGTGACGATCGAGAACGGCGACGACCAGCCGCTGCCGATTGCGGCGGTGCGGTTGGAGATGCGGCAGCGCGAAGTATGTTTCGACGCTGCGGCGGCTGCGGGAGGGCTGTCGCTTTATTACGGAGATCCGAAGCTGGTGGCACCGATTTACGACTATGCGCGGCTGTTTGAGGCGTCGGACAAGCCGCTGGCTGCAGAACTTGGGCCGGAGCAGGCGAACCCAACTTACGTCGCGCCGATGGAGGAAACGACGTTTACCGGGCGGCATCCCGAGGTGCTTTGGATTGTGCTGATCGCGGTGATCTGCGCGCTGGGGACGGTGGCGCTGCGGAGTGCGAAAAACGTTGGGCGTTGAGAGGGACCTCGTGCTGGAGGACCTGATCGTGGCTGAGTTTCAAGGAAAAGGGGACGGTAACTGGACACGCGTTATAGGCCGTCTCCTTGAAATGCAGGTGCTTGGCTGCGCTCAGAATGACGAGCAAACGGAAATGACCAACGAGAACATGCAACGGCGAGGGCAGAAACAAATACGGGGGTTCTTCGCTCCGCTCAGAATGACAACGGTTGGGAGTGGTTGATTAGCGGCGCGGGTGGGGGCGGCGTCTACTTCTTGTACTAGCGGAGGGCGGCGTCTACCTCTTTGTAGTAGTCCGGGGATTTTAGGATTTCGCGGGGCTTGCTGCCGTCGGCGGGGCCTACCAGGCCGTCGCGCTCCATCATGTCGATGAGGTGGGCGGCGCGGCCATAACCGATGCGCAGGCGGCGCTGGAGCAGGCTGGTGCTGGCCTTGCCGAATTCGAAGACCAGGCGGACGGCGTCGTCGAAGAGGTCGTCGTCTTCCTGGCTGGTTTCGCCATTGCCTTCGATGTCTTTGCCGGCTTCGTCCTTGGGGCCTTCGAGGAAGCCGTGGACGTACTCGGCTTCGCCCTGGGCCTTCCAGAATGCGGTTACGGCGGAGATTTCTTTTTCGGTTACAAATGGCGCATGGAGGCGCTGGACGCGGCTGGTGCCGGGCGGCAGATAGAGCATGTCGCCTTTGCCCAGCAGGCTCTCTGCACCGTTGCTGTCGATGATGGTGCGGGAATCGACCTTGGTGGCGAGGCGGAAGGACATGCGGGTGGGGACGTTTGCCTTGATCAGGCCGGTGATCACGTCGACGCTTGGACGCTGGGTCGCGAGGATGAGGTGGATGCCGACGGCGCGGGCCATCTGCGCGAGCCGGGTGATGGACTCTTCCACGTTGGCGCGGTCGAGCATCATCAGGTCCGCAAGCTCATCGATGATGATGATGATGTAGGGCAGCGGCTCTTGATCCTTATCGTCGAAGAGATATTGCGAGCCGTTGTCGAAGAGCTTGTTGAACTGATCGATGTTTCTTACATGATTTGCGGCAAGTAACTTGAGGCGGCGCTCCATCTCGCGGACCGCGTTGCGAAGGGCATTTGCCGCGAGTTTGGCTTCGGTGATGATGGGCGTGAAGAGGTGGGGGATGCCTTCGTACATGCCGAGCTCGACGCGCTTGGGGTCGACCAGGATCATGCGGACCTGTTCGGGTGTGGACTTGTAGAGCACGGACATGATCATCGCGTTGATGGCTACGGATTTGCCTGAGCCGGTGCTGCCTGCGATGAGGACGTGCGGCATGGCGGCGAGGTCGGCGGTGACGATGCGTCCGTTGATGTCCTTGCCCAGCGCAATCGCAAGCTTGCTTTTGCTCTGCGCGAAGGCCTCGCACTCGACCACGTCGCGGAGCCAGATGGTTTCGCGTTCATGATTGGGGACCTGGATGCCGACGGTGGACTTGCCGGCCATGCGCTCGATGAGGATGGACTCGGCGGCCATGGCGAGGCAAAGGTCGTCGGCGAGGCCGGTGACGCGGGAATACTTGACGCCGGCGTCGGGGCGGAATTCGAAGGTGGTGACGACGGGGCCGGGGTTGATCTGGGTGACCTGGCCGTCGACGCCGAACTCGGCGCATTTCTGGACGAGCACGCGGGCTTCTTCGCGGAGGGCCTGCTCGCGGACCACAGCCACTTCGTCCGACCGGTAGAGCAGCGAGGACGGCGGGAGTTTGTAACCGCGGATCGACTTGGGGGTGATGGTGACTGGCTTGATGTCGGCGTCGGCGCGCTTGCCAAAGGAGATGGTGTTGGGAGCGGGGGCGGGTGGAGCTTCGTCGATCCCACCCAAGCGGAGCTTGGATGGGGCACCCGAAGTTTGCGGGGTGAGCGGGGTGCGGGCGGGCGGAGGATCGGAGAGAGCGGCGAGTTCGAAGCGGGGGCTCTGTTCTGAATCGCGAACGGGAGCGGCTGCGGCGGCGAGGGCTTCGGCGTAGGGTGCGGCGGCTGCGGCGGCCATGCTGAGCGGGGTGACCGGTGGGGCGTCTACATGGGTGCGGGGCATCGACTGCCAGACGGAGGCGGGGGCTTCGGTGGGCTGGGCGGTCGGCTCTTCGGGGGCGACGGCGGGGGTGCGCTTGCGGCGCATGCGTCCCCACCAGCCGAAGATGCCGCTGAGCAGGGTGGTGGAGTCGGCGCGTTTGGTGGCGGCCTCGGCGGACTGGGCGAGGGTCTGCTCGCGCTTGCTGGCGAAGGGTGCAGGTTCGTTTGCTTCGAGCTGGGCCCCCAGGCCTTGTTTTTCGGCACGGGCGAGGGCGCGCTGGATGCGCCAATCCTGAATGCGCTCGTGGATGCGGCGGACGAAGGAGAAGTGGGATTCAATCCACTCGCTGGCGGTGTGCAGGGTGAAGGTGGTGGCGAGGTAGAGGGACATCGCGACCATGAGCGCGAGGACGATGGTGGCGCCAGGCAGGTTGAGGTAGTGGACCATCGCGTCGGCAAGCAGGCGACCGGTGACGCCTTCGATGGGCAGAGCGTGGCGCCAGTAATAGGTGCCGGGCAGCAGGGCGACGGCGGCGGGAGCGAAGATGATCCACAAGCCGAGGCCGAGGAAGCGGGCGGAGGCCGAGCCCGCGGGGCACTGGCGCATCCAGCAAAAGCCGACGCGGCCCAGCAGGATGGGCAGGAAGAAGGCGGCGACGCCGATGGTTTGCAGAATTGCGTCGGCGAGCCAGGCGCCGACCAGGCCGGTCCAATTATGCGCGATGAGACGAGCTGCGAGGCCGGAGCGGGCGTGCGGGTTGGCGATGAGGCCACCGACGGTGTCCGCCGAGGGGTCGGTGGGAGTGTAGGAGGCGAGCGCGAGCAGCAGCAGTGCGGCGCAGACGAGGACCACCAGGCCGAGGATCTCGTTGAGGCGGCGGTTGCGAGTTGGAGTCGAGACCAGCCTGAGTGGTTTCATTGTGGGGACGCGGATGCCGTTTGGGCCCTGGATACACGCCTTCTGTAGACGTACCGAAGCACGATCCAACAGGGGCCGGGAACCGCCAGAGCTAGTGCGATTATCCCAGAGCAGGGGAGGTAAAAGAGAAAAGTCGGGCGGGTGGACTCAGGATGCAAACCATCCATGGGGAACCGCATCTATGGGTAAAGTAGTTCACCGCCCGGGAACATAGTCCCCGGGGCGGAGGTGAAGTACAACGGCTGGCCGGGGGCGCGGGATTTTCGCGATTTCTCTCGCTTGCCGCCGGCGCAGGAGAATCGCGGGCAGCCGGCGGACCCCGCTCCAGCGGAAATTAACCAAGGGCCGAAGGGGGTACCGGATGGCGACAGATACGTCACGGAATGATGAGTTGAAAAGCGCCTTGAAGTCGGTGATCAACGCGCTGGAAGACGGGCAAAAAGGTATGGCGGAGATTGGCGAGCATTTGAAAGATGAGTCGCTGAAGCGGTTTTTTCTTGCTGAATCGTTGAAGCGCGCGAGTTTCCGAGGAGAGTTAGAGAACGTCCTGCATCGGCAAGGTGTGGCCGATGTGAAGGAAACGGGGACCGTGGAGGGCAAGCTCTACCGCGTGTGGGCCGGGTTGAAGGCGAAGCTGGGCGGCGGTGACCACACTCTTATGGAGACGGCAGAGCAGGCGGAGGACGAGGCGAAAAAGGCTTACGCGGATGCGCTGAGCGAAGAGCTTCCGCTGCCGGTACGGCAGCTGCTGGTGGAGCAGCAGACGCAGGTGTTGTCGTCGCACGATTTTATTCGTGAGAGAAGGAATAAACTGCGAGCGGCTTAGGAGGTGGCGGTGTGCGCCGGGCTTTGAGATGACGACCCCACTCGTGCGCAAAAAGCGCGCATGAATGGGGCACCCGATTTCGTGGGGTCAATTGCCGGTGGGAGATAGTGCTGCGGCCTTGAGGACGATGGGTTCCTGGTCCTTGGTTTCGAACTTGTTATAGAAGGCGCGCAGGTCGGGGTACTCGGTTACTTTGTAGAAGAGGTTTCCGAGATCGAATTCGCGGCGAATGGTGACGCTGGTTGGGGTGGTTTCTGTTTTCAGCATATAGGCGGCAAATTTTTGGAAAGGAATTTGCTCGCTGGCGGGTGCGGACTCGAGGCTGAAGGTTGCAGGGAAGTTGATGCGCAGGGCGTCCAGGACGACATGGGGATAGTTGAAGAAGATGTTGGTGTCGCGTTTTTCGTGGGGAAAGGTGGGTTTGGTATTTGATTCAAAGAGGTCGCTCGGAAGGAGAAGGCGTTTGCCCGTAGGCGAACCCATGGGACCTTTGACGGTGTAGTTGACCTGGAGAGGCTTTTCGTAGTCTTCGAGGTTATCGATGGATAGAACCTTGATGTCCATACCGTTGGGCATCATGTTTTCCATGGATGTGCGCAGATCGCGGTTGAGGCTGGTGGTGTCACCGCGGAGGTAAGCGTGGCGCCAACTAAGTGCTGGGTCGCCGGTCCAGGCCATCTTCAGAGTGCCTGCTACTACGCCATTCTCGTCCAAATTAAGGTTGGCGACGCGTTGGGTGCGGGACGCGTTATAGGGCTCGCCGGAAGTCTGGGAAATTGCTGTGCCGTTGTCATTCTGGCGGATTCCCTGGGCCATGGTGTGTTTCCATGCGAGATGGCCATAGGCGCAGTATCTCTGTCCGGGGTCGAAGAATTGCTCTTTGCCGTCGACGACGACGATGGCGATGGTGTCCTCGAGTTGGCCGAAGCTGAGATATCCCGGCACGAACACACCGCTGTCGCGGTTGGTGACGCGCATTGCGTAGGCCTTGAATCCAGCGGCGCGAGCCATCGCGATAAAGAGTTCGGCGATCTCATCGTCGTGGCCGCGCTTCCGTTCCCAGATGTCGTCGGTGGACTTGGCGGGTCCAAGTCCCTGCGCTTTCTCTTCGGCTGCTGAGCGGACGCCGCTCAAGTTGGTGTTGTCGATCTTCATGACGGCTTCGTAGAATTTGCGCAACTTCTGGTCGGGTGTGTCGGAGGGCACCGCGAGGTCCCTGACGGCTTCCTTGACCTTGTTTCCGGGACCGATAAATTTGTCGGTGGTCTTGGACCATCCCTTGCCTTCGTTCTTCCAAAACTCTTCAGAGGACCGGTACGCCGAGTAGTAGAAGAGGACGCGGTAGGTGAGGCTGCGGATCGGGGGCATGAACTCCTCGTTGAAATTGGGCGGCACGTTTTTGACGTTGAGTTCAAGAAGGAGCTGTCCGGCCTGATTTTCCGTGCTGGGCGGCATGCGGGACTGCTTTACCTCGGCGCCGCTGGGCAGGATGGGCATCCATGCAACCGAACTGGTGAGTTGCTCGCCGTGCTCACCTTTCGTTACGAGCTCTCGATTGGTGGGCTTCCAGATGTAGTGCGCGTTGCGGGTGAAGAGATCGGTTTGTACGATCCAGCTCGGGGAGATATACCAGTTGTCGTCGTAGCGCAACTGGTAGCGGTATTCGATGATGCTGCCGACTTCGACGTCGGGCAAGGTGAAGACCTTGGACATTTCCTTGAAGCCGTTGCCTTTTTCAATGAGTTTCTCGAGCGGCTTTCCGGTGAACGGGATGATAGTTCCGTCGGGATGGATGGTGCGGCCGGCGATGCCGCCGACGGTGTATCCGCCTGAGTCGGAGGAGTCGTACTGCCTCAGCTCGACGTTGGCGTACTCCTTCCCGGCTTCGGTGAGTACCTTAAGGCGGACGTACTTGCTCCACATATGGAGCCTGTCCTCGGTGGTCTCCTCCTTGAAGAGGTAGACGGCCGCAGCGCCGGGGACTTCAGGCTGTGAGGTCATCTTGAGTTCTTCCGGAGTGGGAGGAGTCCACTGCTGCGCATCCAGTGCGGAGGCGAGGGCGAGTACGGAGATAACAGGCAGGAAGCGGGCAATGGTGCAGCGATGCGAGCGGTTCATGGTTGCGTTCCTTGGTGTTGCTCAGGGTTGGAATTTGGCGGCAGGCACTGCTAATTCTTCTTGAGGATGGCGCGGCTTTCTTCATCGGCGGCAATTGCGCCGGCGAGTTTCTGAACGTCGGCGTACCGTTCGGCCGGAAGAGTGATCTGGCGAATGATGTAGGTGCGTTGGTAGTGGAGTGTGTTGCCCTTAACCTGAACATCGCTTTGGTAAGAGGCGAAACCGACGTCGAGCTTGACCGGGTCGGGGACTTCGTCGACGGAGTAGCCAGCGGGAAGCTCGATCGAGTATTCGTCGATGGCCTGCATAGTCTCGCCGAGGTTGATGGGAACGGTTCGCAACTTGCGATCGATTTTGATGTCGAGATCGCCGAGGACGCGCGGACGGACCATGAGC
>JALYIG010000370.1 GCA_030775885.1 Acidobacteriota bacterium
GACATACCTCGGATTCACTTCGAAGGGTTTGGTGGAACCGGAGAAAAAACTCAACCCGCGTTTGCGCCCATTTCTACTTTATGTCGGAAGCAGGCTGACTTATAAGAATTTTGAGCGGCTGCTTGAAGCCTTCGCGGCGTCTCCCCTCCTAAAAAACGATTTTGACCTAGTCTGCTTTGGCGGGGGAGCTTTCACATCTAAGGAAATATCCCTGTTTCAGCAACTTGGGCTTTCGGACGAATGCTGCTGCCAAGTCTCGGGGGATGATGCCACCCTGGCGGCCCTGTACGGATCTGCTAGGGCGTTCGTCTACCCCTCTCTTTATGAAGGGTTCGGTATCCCTCCACTTGAGGCTATGAGCTTTAATTGCCCTGTGGTCTGCAGCGGCCTGAGCTCGATTCCAGAGGTAGTTGGGAATGCAGCTGAGATGTTCGATCCGTATGATCCGGAGTCGATTCAAAAAGCAATCGAGCGGGTGGCGACAGATGAAGTGCTGCGAGAGACTTTGGTTTCCCGCGGCCGTGAGCGCGTCAAGCAGTTCTCATGGGAACGATGCGCGAAAGAAACATTGGATGTATATTCCAGGGTACTTTCATGAAGGCACTGATTTGCGGCGTCGGAGGGCAAGACGGTGCATACCTTGCACGGCTTCTGCTTGAGAAAGGATACGAGGTTGTAGGGACCTCTCGCGATGCGATGACCGCATCCTTCGGCTCCCTGCAGCATCTAGGCATTCTGGGCCAATTCGAAACCGTCTCCATGGCAATCAACGATTTTCGTAGTGTTCTACAACGATTGAGGGACTTTGCTCCCGACGAAGTTTACAATTTGGCGGGTCAGTCATCGGTGGGCCTCTCGTTTGAGCAACCCGTTGAAACCATGGAGAGCATCGCCGGGGGCACACTCAATCTGCTTGAGGCCATTAGATTCGTCGACCATCCAATCCGGCTATATAACGCTGGATCAAGCGAATGTTTTGGCGACACGGGCGATGAGTCGGCGAACGAATTGACTCCTTTTCGCCCCCGCAGCCCCTATGCCGTTGCCAAAGCCTCGGCACACTGGATGGTGCATAACTACCGCGAGGCATATGGCCTGTTCGCATGCACAGGAATACTCTTCAATCATGAGTCGCCTCTCCGCCCAGGGCGATTCGTAACGCAGAAAATCGTCCGAACAGCTGCGCGGATCGCACATGGGAGCAAAGAGAAGCTGCAGCTCGGCAACATCGCCATCCAGCGGGACTGGGGTTGGGCACCGCACTATGTCGAGGCGATGTGGCGTATGCTCAACGCCGCCGCGCCGGACGATTACGTGATTGCCACGGGGCGCACGGTCTCACTCGAGTATTTCACAGCAACTGCTTTTGGCCGGTTTGGTCTAGCTTGGGAGGACCATGTTGTAATTAATCAGTCGTTGCTGCGTCCCACTGATATCATGGCCGGACGAGCCGACCCCTCCAAGAGCAAAGCGGCTTTGGGCTGGTCTTCCAAAGTGGATGTTGACGGCGTTATCGACCGCATGTGCGACGCTGCAGCCCTATAAACACAAGATTGGAAGCGACTGGAAAGAATTGCTGTTTTCTATGACATATGGACTCTGTATTTTCCGGTTGCTTGCATTCGCGAAGGAAAACGTCAATGGAGGATGAAGAGCGCCCAGCAATCGGAGAAAGGCGATTCAGAGGGGCGTCGGCTGTGAATGCGCCCAACATGCCCCTGGTGAGTGTCATAACTGCTGTTTTCAACGGCCAGCCCCACGTGGCATCCTGCCTGGACAGCGTCGCACGTCAGGATTACCCAAGCATCGAGCACCTTGTACTGGACGGCGGGTCAACAGATGGCACGCTCAACGTGCTTCGGCAGTATGAGGACCGGATCGCATACTGGAAGAGCGAGCCAGACGAGGGCGTCTATGACGCATGGAACCAAGGCCTGCAGGTAGCCCGCGGCGAATGGCTATGCTTTCTCGGGGCCGACGATGAGCTTCTCCCTGGGGCTGTGAGTGCTTATATGGAACTGGCGGCGAAGAACCCGGAAGCGGAGTATCTGAGTTCTAGAGTCAAGTGGGTGCATCCCTCCGGCCATGACCGCATCTTAGGCCATCCTTGGAAGTGGAAAGAGTTCTCCAGGTGGATGTGCACCGCGCATGTAGGAAGCATGCACCGCCGCAGCCTGTACGACCGCCTCGGCACTTATGACACCTCCTACCGCAGCGCCGCAGACTACGAGTTTCTCCTGAGGGCTCGCAAGCAACTCAACGCCGCATATATGCCGACTGTTACAGTCATGATGAGGGCCGGCGGCGTCAGCGACGGCACCACAGCGCTTGCAGAGATGAAACGCGCAAAAGTAACCGCAGGACGGCGGAACAAGCTGTTGGCCGAGTTGGAACTCCGAATCGCGAAGGCGAAATTCGCGCTCCGGCCGCTTTCCAGCGCGCTGAGAAGGGTTATGGAACGCTGACGACCAAATTGGGTCGGCTCAGCCACCTAGTGGGCTGGCCTGTGGCCTCAATGCCCTACTCTACATCGGGAAGTGTCATGAGCATGCTACAGCTATGGTTTGTCGCGAACACGGTACTTTGGACCTTCAGCATTGAGGTGGGTGGCCTAAAGCTGGGACTGAATGTCGTCGTGCTAATGATAGCTGGGGCGGTATGGCTAGGAAGAATACGGAAAGTCTCCTTTTTTTCCACCAAAGCCACAGCTGCACTCTTCGTTTATATGGCGCTCTCTTGGATGTTAGCTCTGTCGGGCCCATGCAATAACCAATTTCTCAAAGCCGCGCTCACCGCGCCAATCTTGCCGTTCCTTGTTCTAGTTGGCCTCGAACTCGGGAGGAGGTCGAGCGATAACGATTGGATAAAACTGGAAAAAACAGCGGCGTGGGTACTTCTCGCGGCATTCTTGGGTCTCGCAGTTGAAGTGATTGTCCCCCAGTTTCTCCCGGCCAACCAAGGCTTTCGGGCGCAGGGGAAATACTCAGGGCTATTCAGAGAGCCGAGCCATGTCGCTTTTTCTTTATTTCCTTGCATCGCTGTCCTGCTGGTGGCTGGGAATAAGCGCGCCAGGCAAATAGGCTGGGCGGGGTTGTTTGGCCTCATGGTCCTTTCTCGGACATCAACTCTGATTGCCTTGATCGGGGTCTGGTTACTGTATCGACTCTTGGTTCAGAAAAAAAATGGACGGGCCGCCTTGCTCCTCGTTGGCACGGCATCGCTTATTGCAATCGCTTCCGCTATAAACTACGAAACACTTGTGGCGCCCACCTTGGAGAGAGTCGTTGGAATCGAGGCATCGGACCAGACGGACAACATCTCCAGCCTTGTATATGTGCAGGGGTGGGAGGACACTTGGGCAAATCTAATCCGAACCCATGGGCGTGGCCTTGGGGTTAATATGATGGGGTGCTCACCCCTGCCCGATGTGCCCGCACGCGGCCTGCTATCAACTTTCTTCGCTGCCGGCTTGAATGCCGAGGATGGCTCCTTTACTTTTGCCAAGATCGTCTCGGAGACTGGGTTGGTTGGAATAGCGTTTTACGGGGTAATTATCTGGGCTTGGATTCGTCAAGAGAAAAGGCTTATACGGGAGGGGCACAGCATTCATCGCTCTGCGGTGGCCGCGCGGAGTGCAATCATTTTCTGCTTTGTAGCATCGAGTTTTATAAGGGGTCTCGGTTACTTCAGCGGTGGGCTTTTGCTTTGGGTGGTAGCGTTCAGCGAAAGGCCCGTTATTAAGCCGAGCCAGCCATCCGATCTAAACTCGAAAGGCAAAATTCATTCTGCTCGACATGTGTCATGAAAATTGAGTTGATGTGGGGTGTCCTGTCTTCGACAGACTACCGGACTATCGCACCCTGAAGTAGATGGAACCCGGTTCACGGTCGGGCGTGAGATAGGGGCATACCTCTTTGAGGGATGCGTAGTGGTGATGCTTGAGATAGTTTAGCGCGCCGACGATTTTGTATCTGGCTGTATTTGCCAGCAGTGATTCGAGAAGATATTGCTCGTTCCAGAACTTCATTTCCTTCTTCACCCATTCTTCAAGATAGTCCTTCGGCGTGAAGATATCGTGGACATGAACATAGACGCCTGAGGCGAGTTGAGGAATTATCTCCAGATACTCCTTCAAGATGTCGCCCTGCGGGCGAATCATGTGCGATGAGTCGATGAATAGTAAATCATTATCCTGGAGAGCCGTCGTCCAGTCGATATCACAAGCCTCCACCCGTTTCCGTATAACTTGGATTCCCCCTATGGTTTCAAGCCAGCTTATCTCGTACGGCTCTATGCAGATGTGGATTCTTTCGATGCCCGATTCGGAGACGTTTCTCTTCAAGGCCAAGTCTGCAATTTTCGTGGAGTTGCCAGAGCCTATTTCGATGACTTTGCGAGGCTTTGTTGCGCGGATGAACTGGTAGAGATAATCGGCATCGCCGGAGCGAAACGCGTCATTTTGCATTGAGAAAACTTTCGGGTCATCGGACGACACGGTCAGGTCCATCGCAATCAATTCGGAAGAATACGTAAGCAGTTTTAGGAAATCCAACTGAGCAGGTGCATCCAGATCGATGCCGGGAAGAAACCGGTCGTCGGATAAGGGCCGTTCGAGGACCGAGGTGTCGAACATGGGTTCGTAGTAGTGCTTTCGAACGGGAAAGATACCAACTCGTCGCAACATCGCCGTGGTCAGAGGGAGTCTGGCACTTCCAGTCTTTCGGTATGCAAGTAGGACTAGGGAACACGGCAGTGCGACAATCGCCAGTATGAGATCGATGGGCATCCCGACTCTAGCGAGAAGCTTTTTAAGTAAAACTTTAATTTTGGATCTCCCTCTACCATCCGGTCCTTGAATTGTATCGTTTAGTCGCTTCGTTCGCGCCAACGTCGCAGCCTCCGGAGTTGAGAAGCTCAGCGTGCTCCCTGTTATGCTGAATTGTCCGTTTGGTTGTGCAGGGACCGCTAAATCGGGGAAGAACGGCGCTGGTAGTTGTTGTGGCACTGGCAATCGATATCACGGCTCAATTTGGGCGTCATGTCCTTCAGTGAGAGAACGCCCCGTTCAATGTACATGACCGATACTGCCGCGAGTCCCATGTGGTTGTCGATGTTCGTTGTTCTCCAACAGATATTGGGTCGAGGTAAGTGAACAATGGAGTCCATTCGGACGGCATACCAAAGCTACGGGGTCATTGGTTTTTGCGATCTGGCCCTCGATTTATTCCTAACCCGGATCCGGTTTCCTCATTGCCGCATCGTGCGTCGGCCAATCTATGTCAGGGGCAGGAAGTGGATCGAATTCGGCAGCGGCTTTTCCGCTGGACGCGGACTGAGAATCGACGCGCTCGGAGGTGACCGGACGGAGGGCTTTCTCATTCGAGTCGGAGCCGATGTGCGCCTGAACGATTACGTGCACATCGGAGCTGTCGAATCGATCTCCATCGGGAATCGCGTGCTCATTGCAAGCAAAGTCTTCATTACCGATCACGATCACGGAGCCTACGGTAAGGGCGGTATTCATTCGGATCCTCGAGTCCCTCCTAATGACCGCAAATTGAGCTCGGCGCCAGTGGTGATAGAGGACGATGTGTGGCTGGGTGAGTTTGTGTCCGTGCTTGCCGGAGCACGTATTGGAAGAGGGTCGATCATCGGTACCATGTCGACCGTGACTGGAGAGATTCCACAATACTCGATCGCGGTCGGCAGTCCCGCACGGGTAATTAAGCGATACAACTTTGAAAGCGGAACATGGGTGCGAGTGTGAAGCCACACATTGTTCTCTCCGGCGTGAACCTGATGGACATGGGCCCGCTGGCAGTCTTTAGGGAAGCGCTGACGTCCTTGGCGGAAACGCATGGAGATCGTTACGACATCGTCGCGCTTGTGCATCGGAAATCTCTCTTCGACACGCCAGGCGTCACATATTTCGAGTTTCCTGAGGTGAAGTCATCCTGGCTGCGCCGGCTCCGATTCGAGTATGCCGACTGCTGGCAGTTGAGCAAAAAACTCCGTCCGGAGCTTTGGCTGTCCATGCACGATATGACGCCAAATGTGAAGGCAAAGTGTCAGGCGGTCTACTGCCACAACCCCAGCATCTTTCATCGATTCAGTCTGAACGAGGCAAGGCTAGACTGGAAATTCGGGCTCTTCACACTTTTCTACCGATTCCTGTACCGTATCAATCTCAAGAAGAACAAGTTTGTAATTGTCCAGCAGGACTGGATGAGAGATGTGTTCAAAGTACGTTACAGGTTGGACAATGTCGTAGTCGCCCATCCTGGCATGAAGTCGTTCGATGGCCTGCTCGATGGCAGACGCGCTAAAGATAATGGTAAGTATTGCTTTTTCTATCCGGCGTTTCCCAGGGTGTTCAAGAACTTTGAGGTGATCTTCGAAGCCGCACGGTTGCTGGAGCACCAGGGATTCGACAATTTCAAAGTCTGGTTAACAACCGATGCTGTCATGAACAATTACGCACGGAAAATCGCCAGGGAATATGTCGATGTTAAATCCGTGGAGTGTCTTGGGCCCCTGCCTCGCGATCAGGTTTTCAAGAGATATGCGGAGGCCGACTGCCTTCTCTTCCCATCGAAGCTGGAGACATGGGGGATGCCGATCACCGAATTCAAGGCGACCGGAAAACCTATTTTGGCGGCGGATCTCCCTTACGCCCATGAGACCGTCGGAGACTACGACAAGGTGGCGTTCTTTGATCGAGCCAATGCGAGCGAGCTTGCAAGCCTTATGAAAAGCGCCGTACTCGGTCTCCCCGTCTTTGGCAAAGCATCCGCCGCTCCAATTGCACCTTTATTCAGCCGCAACTGGGAAGAGCTTTGGTGCATACTGCTGGAACCAAGCGACGCGTCTAGCCCGCGATAGCGCTCAATTGTCGTAAGGCCGGGTAAGCTCGACGAGCTTGACCGACGCCAGAAACGCACCCATCTCCTTGGTCAACTGCTGACGCTCCACATCAGCGGATACCGATACGTCGGTCGTCTCGGCGCGAACCAGAATACGCAGAGCCTTTTCGCTGCGGTTGCTCATCAGGCCCGTTCCGTTCGGACGGGTGTAGATGAAACCGAGGTGGGTGCGTTCCGTGGTGAATTCACCGCACATCGTACCGCTGCAAATGGTGGTAGCTTCCATATACTGGGTTACGCCATCAACGTAGAATGCCGAGCTGAAGTTGACAGGGTCGGGCGTCGCGGTCGCGAACGAAAGTTGTCCCTGCCAAAGCGGATCTTCCCCGCGCACAGAGTGGCACAGCACTGGATCATGCCAATCCGGCACAGGCGATACGCCGATGGCGATCGGAGTTCCTCCATCCGCTGGCGCGTACTGTCCCCATACATACACGATCGATCCCGCGAATGGACTTTCATTCCAGGTTCGCACCAGGGTGTAGTTCCCCAAGCTCGCCGGAAAGTGTTCGGCTGCTACGCCAGCGGAAGCTAGGGTCGATGGACGCGCCGACGCATTCGCTCGCGCCAGTCCCGCACAGCCAAGAATCGCCAACACTGCCATGGCCGCCAGCCTTGCGTAGCGCG